>DASWHW010000058.1:0-22240 GCA_036397975.1 Bacteroidota bacterium | reverse complement strand
CGGGATTGAGTGTGGATCCCGGCTACGTGAACATTCGCGTGTCCAGATCCGGGTTCATGGCCGAAGATACGTCGCTTCTGGTCCACTCTGGGAACACCGTTGCAGTATCGTTTCCGCTGGTGCGTTTGAAAGACACCGGGTATGGCGGATTGTTGGTGACATCGACTCCTGCTGGCGCTTCCGTCTGGGTTGACGGCGAACGGGCTGGCGTAACGCCCTACAGGAACAGCGGCATCGCGACCGGAACGCATGGGATCCGGATCGGGAAGAAGGATTACCAAGAATGGGCAAACACATCAGTGGGGATAGATGAGTTTGTGCAGAAGGAGATTCATGTATCCCTCACGCCGACCGTGAAGAGCACCCTCGTGTTGCAGGCAATTCCCTTCGGTTCCATCTTGGTGGATGGTTCGTTCGCTTCGACGGACCGTGAATCGACCGCGCGGCTGGAGGTTCCGGCCGGATCTCGGACGATCGTCTTTGAACATCCCGAATACGGTCGCAAGGAAGTGAAGGCTACTGTGCGTGCAGGGGCAGTGGATACAGTTCGTTGCTATTTCGAGGCGTACGTAAACATTCAGACCCTGAGTGAGGAGAACGAGTTGATGTGGGGGACCGTCGTGATTAACGACCGCATCGCGCCAATGGAAACGCCGCGCCAGATTCCTCTCGGCCCCGGTACGTATACAATCACCGTTCAGCGAGCTGGGTATTCCCCCGTTGAGGAAGAAGCCCGCATCACAATCGAACCCTCTGCGAAACGCGCTGTGCACAGCCTCGTGTTTCATTTGCGCGAGCAATAATCTCGAATTTGAGAGTAGGTTGCTGGACAACTGCTTCAGAGTAAGACCCTGCCCTTTTCAGACAGCCGACCGACTGGTCGCCATCCCGCCTTCCCCTTGAATCGGCTCGAAATTAGTAGTACATTGATCCCGCATGGACAACAATTTCTACCGGAAGGAAAAAAAGAAATCTCGCGTGCGGGAATTCCTGCTTCGCCTGCTCAAAAACCGTCGTGTGGTCGTCGGACTTCTCATCGGTCTCCCTCTTCTCCTTGCGTTGCTTTTCAGTGATCGCGGTATTCTGAAACGCATCGCCCTCGAACGGGAGAAAGTAGAAATGACGGAAAAACTCCGTCAAGCCGAAGAGGAAACCAAGAAACTTCAGGCCGAATCAAAAGCCCTTGACGGTGATGTCCGTGCTATCGAAAAAGTCGCACGCGAGAAATACGGTATGGTACGTGAAGGAGAGAAGCTGTACAAAGTGAACAAGGAGTAACAAGAGCTTACCGCAGACCCCACCTTCACAGAGAACCGGTCTGTCGTTCTGCGAAGAGTTCCTCACAGGGGAATCACAACACACAACGCATGGATCTTTTCGAATCGGCTCCAAAAACGCACTCACCATCCACATTCACACCGCTTGCAGAAAGAGTCCGTCCGGCATCGCTCGATGATTTTGTAGGGCAGGAACATTTACTCGGCCCCGGCAAACCCCTCCGTGTCCTCGCTGCACATGATCAACTCCCATCTATGATTTTCTGGGGTCCTCCCGGTACCGGCAAGACTACTCTCGCCCGCATTCTTGCCCGTGACTCGAAAGCGGCATTCCATCAACTGAATGCAGTTGCCTCCGGTGTCAAAGATGTGCGGGAGGTGATTGAGAGAGCTACTTCCCAAAGAAAATTTCACGGCGAAAGAACCATCCTGTTTATCGATGAAATTCACCGCTTCAACAAAGCCCAGCAGGATGCGCTGCTGCACAGCGTCGAGGATGGCGTTATCACGCTCATCGGTGCAACCACGGAGAATCCGTCGTTCGAAGTGATTTCACCTCTGCTTTCACGCTGCCGGCTTTACGTGCTGGAGTCTCTGACCGTAGAACATCTGAACAAGATCATTGACAGGGCAATAACGGAAGATAAGATTCTGCAAGGCGAGAAGATCGTCGTGGAGGATCGCGAATCACTCTTCCATCTTTCGGGAGGAGATGCCCGCATGGTGCTGAACGGACTTGAAGTCGCAGTCCGGCTAACCCCCCTGGGAACCGGAGGCAGCAAGACGGTGACGAAGAAAGAAATCGAGGAAGCGTTCCAGCAGAAGAGCATCCGGTATGACAAGGGGGGTGAACTTCACTACGATATTATTTCGGCGTTCATCAAGAGTGTACGGGGAAGCGATCCGGATGCGGCAGTCTACTGGCTTGCTCGGATGCTCGAAGGGGGAGAAGATCCGAAGTTCATTGCTCGCAGAATGATCGTCCTGGCGTCCGAGGATATAGGCAACGCCGATCCGCATGCGCTGACCATCGCAACCTCGTGTTTTACCGCCGTGAACTACATTGGCATGCCTGAAGCGCGCATCGTGCTTTCGCAGGGGGCAACGTATCTTGCTTCTGCACCAAAGAGTAACGCCTCCTATCGCGCAATCGACCGAGCGATGGAGGATGTACGCCGTCTGCAAGATGCAACTGTCCCTCTTCACCTCCGCAACGCGCCGACCGGACTGATGAAAGGTCTGGGCTACGGAAAAGACTATCAATACAGTCACGACCATGAGGGAAATTTCAAAGAGCAGCAATACCTCCCCGACCCCCTTCGATCCACCATCTATTATCAACCATCGGATAATGGTGAAGAAAAAACTATCCGAGAGCGATTGAATAACTGGTGGAAAACAAAGAAGAGATAGTAGCTCGTGTCCCTCTCCCGACCCCTGACCATTTTCCTGCTCTGCCTGGTTTCGCTTGCACATTATGCACACGCCCAGGGTTTCGGCACCCCTCCTGATTCTCTGCCGGCTCCACCCACCCCCACCATTTTTCAAATAGACACAACAGCGGTTCTCGATACCGTGGCAGCCCCCGGTTCAGGAATCGATTCTGTTGTTTCCTACTCTGCGAAAGATTCGGTAGTATTTTTTCCAACCTCGAAGAGGATGTTCATGTTTGGAGAGACAAAAATCAAGCACAAGGAAATGGGGCTGAACGCAGAACAGATCGACATGAATTGGAATACTTCGCAACTGGATGCACGTGGCGTTACGGACTCAACCGACAGCACCGGCTACCGTGGTCGGCCGGAAATGATCGATGCGGGGGAGACATACAACGGAACCCAGCTTTCGTATAACTTCGATTCGAAGAAGGGGAGAATCTCGGTTGCCGACACCAAAATCGGCGATGGATTTTACTACGGCGATAAGATTAAGAAGGTTGATGTGAATGTGTTGTATGTTGGGGATGGGCGATATACGACGTGCGACCTTGAGCATCCGCATTACTACTTTGGCAGTTCTGAAATGAAGGTGCAATTGAAGGATAAGATCGTTGCGAGGCCGGTGACGCTCTACATCGATGATGTGCCGATCTTTGCTCTCCCCTTCGGTGTTTTTCCAAATCAGCGGGGGAGACGTTCGGGTATCATCGCTCCCGCGTACGGCGAGGATTCCCGGGGAAGATTCCTCGAGCATCTTGGCTACTACTGGGCCATCAGCGACTACACTGATGTTTCCTTTCGAGCCGATGGATACACGGGAGGAAGCTGGCGCCTGCTATCGGACTTTCGGTATGCGCTACGCTATATCTTTACCGGATCCCTCAGCGGATTTGTTGGACGAGATCTCACCGGCGAATCGACTGATCCATCGTTCACGGATCAACGGCGTTTCAGCATCAGCATGAACCACTCCCATACGATCAACCCGACGACACAGCTTATTGTGAACGCAACCGTTGCGAGCGCAACCGCGTACCGGAATAGCACCTACGATCCAAGAACAAGATTCGCGAACGACAACATTCTCTCAAACATTACATTCACGAAGAGGTGGGAAGGCGCAACGGCGCACAGTCTTTCCATCAACATGTCCCGATCCCAGCGCACGATTGCGGGCGACACGGTGCAGGTGGATTACGACAACCTGCCGGCGATCTCATTTTCGCGGCAGCAGTCGTTTCCTTTTCGTTTTGGTAAGACCTCTTCTGGCGGAGAGGGATACGCATGGTATGAGCTGATCAGTTACTCCTATTCCGGAGATTTTCGTCACGCATTGAATGACGTGCAGAAGACCCCGGGCATTAACGTCTTTGAAGAGAAGAGCAAGCTTGGAGCACGGCACTCGATTCCAATTTCTGCTTCGGCAAAAGTCGGGTACTTTTCTTTCACTCCATTTTTCAACTACAGCGAAGTCTGGTATAACAAAGGGGTAAAGAAAGAATTCAACATGGCCGACTCTGCCGTCGTGACAAGTGAATTTTCCCGCTTCAGCGCCGTACGCTCATACAACATGGGGATCTCGGCCTCCACGAAGATTTACGGCATTATTCAACCTGGTATCGCAGGGATCACCGGATTACGCCACCAAATAACCCCAACATTGACTTACTCTTTTAACCCTGACTTTTCCCGGAGGAGTTTTGGGTACTATGATTCATACGTTGATGCGAATGGAGTCGAGCAGAAATACTATAAATATGAGAACGGCCTGTACGGCGGTCCGCCCGCGCGGGAGCAACAAATCCTTGGTCTGAACATTGGTAATGTCTTTGAAATGAAGACGGTCTCTCGCGATTCAGCCGGACAGGAGAACAAATTTCGCTTGTTGAATCTTGGCGTTGGCGTATCGTATGACTTTGTCCGCGATTCCCTGAAGTTCAGCGAGATTGGGATGAACTACAATACCACCATCGGCAATAGCCTCAATCTGAGTGGCAATGCAAGTTTCAACATGTATCAGTTTGCGAAGGACCAGAACAATCCTCAAACTGGAAGAAGAATTAATAAATTCCTGTTGAAGGAAGAAGGAAAACTGGCGCAGCTTACGAATTTCGGCGTTACCGTATCCACGAGTTTCAGCGGCGAGAAAAAAAGTACCAAGGCCGGCCCGATCGTTTCGGAAGAGGATTCGATAAAGCGCGAGACGGGAGGAGCGTATGTGGGATTAAACGATCAGATCCCACCGGATTTTAGTATCCCGTGGAAGCTGGATCTCTCGTGGACATTTTCCCAAAACCAATCGAACCCTGATGTTATCATCCGCAACTCGAGTCTCTCCGCCGCGCTTGGATTCAACCTTACGGAGTTTTGGAAATTCGAAACGTCAACAAGCTATGATCTCGTAAGGAAAGAGTTCCTCTCACCGCGAATGAGCATTTACCGCGATCTTCATTGTTGGGAAATGAGTTTCTCCTGGGAACCCATCGGACAATTCCGACAGTACCGGCTGGAAATAAGATTGAAATCTCCACTGCTGCAGGACGTCAAGGTAACAAAGACTGACCGGGCGGGGGGGTTCTAACAGGTGGAACGACATCAAACAAAAAAGCCGTCCCCTGGACGGCTTTGATATTTCTAGGCTGACTGCCTCTTCTCTTCGAAAGCGAAGATCGGGTCTTTCTTTTTCTGAATCACGTCCTTCGTAATGGTGCAGTGCGAGATGTTGGATCGCTCAGGGAGATTGTACATGATATCCAGCATTACTTCTTCAATGATTGAGCGAAGAGCGCGAGCGCCCGTGCCGCGCTCAATCGCACGTTGCACGACGGATTTCAGAGCAGCCTCTTCGAACTCGAGATCGACTCCATCCATGCGGAAGAGCTTCCTGTACTGCTTTACGATTGCGTTCTTCGGCTCGGTCAGGATGTTCAGGAGCGCATCTTCACCGAGGGAGTGCAGCACCGCCATGAGTGGGAGCCGACCAACAAATTCCGGGATAAGTCCGAATTTGACGAGATCTTCGGGTTGGACCTGAGGAAGAAGTGTATCTGCGTGGCCGTCATTGTGCGTGTGAATGTCAGCGCCGAACCCCATTGGATTCTTATTCACTCTGCGTGCTACGATTTTCTCCAGTCCGTCAAAAGCACCGCCGCAGATGAAGAGAATATTTTTTGTGTTGATGTTGATGAGGCTCTGTTCGGGATGTTTACGTCCTCCCTTGGGCGGCACACCGGCGACTGTTCCTTCGAGGATCTTCAGCAACGCTTGCTGTACGCCCTCACCGGACACGTCACGGGTAATGGAGGCGCTATCGCTCTTCCGAGCGATCTTATCGATCTCATCGATATACACGATCCCACGCTCGGCCTTTTCGACGTTGTACTCTGCATTCTGCAGAAGGTGGACAAGAATTGTTTCAACGTCGTCGCCAACATACCCAGCTTCGGTCAACGTGGTTGCATCCGCGATGGCGAACGGCAGATCCAGGATCTTCGCGAGCGTTTGGGCGAGAAGAGTCTTGCCTGTGCCAGTTGGACCGACTAAAAGGATATTCGTCTTATCGAGCTGGACATCATCGAGATCGTAGAGCCGGTCCTTGGAGTCGATGCGTTTGTAATGGTTGTACACCGCAACAGCGAGGGTGCGCTTAGCCTGTTCCTGTCCGATAACGTATTCATCCAGCGCGCTCTTGATCTGGACAGGCGTCAGGCCGGAGCGTCCGGTCTTCCGTGCCGTGAAGGCCGCTAGATTTTTTCGGATGATGTCGACGGAACTTGCGACGCAAATGTCGCAAATGTAGACGTCCGGCCCGGCGATAATGCTCTGGACTTCTTCGGGACTGCGACCGCAGAAGGAACAGTGCACCTTCTCCGGCGGCTTGCTCTTTTGAGTCATTTCTTTGCGTCTCGTTCTTTTTTGACAAACACGTTATCGATCAACCCATACGCTTTTGCCTCATCCGCCGACATGTACCGATCACGGTCCGTGTCGTTCTCCACCCGAGAGACCGGCTGGCCCGAATGGTGTGCGAGAATATCGTTGAGGCGTTTTTTTGTTTTCAGAATTTCTTCTGCTTGAATACTGATGTCGGATGCCGTTCCTTGCACGCCGCCCCACGGCTGATGAATCATGATACGGGAGTTCGGCAACGTGGCCCGTTTTCCTTTTGTACCCCCAGCGAGCAGGACAGCGCCCATGCTTGCGGCGAGACCAATGCAGATGGTGGATACATCTGGTCGAATATATTGCATCGTATCGTAAATGGCAAGACCGGCGGTCACACTCCCCCCGGGAGAGTTGATATAGACATGGATGTCTTTATCGGGGTCTTCCGACTCCAGAAAAAGCATCTGTGCAACGGATAAACTGGCCACAGTATCATCTATGGGCGTGCCGATAAACACAATTCGCTCCTTCAAGAGCCTCGAAAATATGTCGTATGCACGTTCGCCCCGGCCTGTTTGTTCGACAACCATCGGAACGAGTTGATTATAGATAGTGCTGCTCATCGATAACTCCGTTTAGTTCATGGGTAGAGAGACAGGTGCGGTCAGGCCTTTGTTTCCTCTGGCTGATCAGTGACGATGGCGTTGGATTTGAGAAACATCATGAGCTTGTCCGAGAGAAGGCGATCGGGCACGACGCTCGAACTCTTGTAGTATTCCAGAAGCCGTTCCTTCGGGAGTCCAATGCGTGCGGCTTCCTGCTCAGCCGCGGAGGAGATGTCATCGTCGGTGATAGTGATGCCTTCTTCCTCGGCGATGCGATTCTTCAGCAGCATCCATTTCCCCTGGAACACCGCCATCGCATTGCTCTCCTCACGGAACTTTGCCTCGTCAAAACCCTTTGGCAGCTTCTTGTCGCGTGACTTGTTCTTGATGTCTTCAACGTAGGAATCCAGTAAACCGTTCACGAGAGATTCAGGAACGGGAAACTCGTGCATGCGGACGAGTTCGGAGACAATCGCTTCCGAAACTTTCTTTTCTCCCTGTTCTGCCCAAAACCGTTCAAGATCGTCCCGCATGGATTTCTTGAATTCTTGCGCGTTCGTAACCTGATCCTTCGTGATCTTCTTGACGAACTCATCGTTGAACTCCGGCGTTGCGACATGCTCGACCTTAGTTACCTTCAGCAACAAATGCACGATGTGTGAATGATCCTCATGTTTCGACTCGAACTGAGTCCGGTACTCTTGACCAGGCTCAGCGGAGGAGAGTGCCTTCTTGATTTCCGGGGCAAGGGTCTCGTCGGTCAGGAAGAAGCGCGCGTCTTTGGTTTTCTTCCCGATGATCGGCGTACCTGCCTCGTCCAACTCCTGGACATCTGCGGTGACGATATAGTTCTTGTCAGTGACGCGCTCCGCCGGTGCGGTCACACTGTTCAGGCGGAGCATATGCTGCAGTTCTCCCTCCAGCTCGGCGTCGGCGACGGTGTGGACCGGCCGGGGAACGGCAATGCCTTTGTATTGCTTCAACTCGATAACGGGTCGAACCTCGTATTTAATCTTGAACCGAAAATGTTCTCCCCGTTTGAAATCCATGTCCACCATCGACGGCTGGCCGATCGGGGAAATATTTTTTTCTGTCATTGCCTGGTGGTAGTAGTCATTGGCAAGCTGATCCAGGGTATCGTGCTCGATGGCTTCACCATACATCTTCTTGATCATGCCAAGGGGAACTTTCCCTTTTCGAAACCCTTTGATCTCGATCTTTGGCTGAAGCTGTGTATACGCCTTCTCAAAATGCGGCAGCAGTTCCTCAGGTGAAAGGCTAATTTCCGCTTCCTGCTGAATTTCCGAAATGCTGTTTATGCTGACTTCCAAGACATCATCCTTCAAGAAATGGACTTACAAGTGAAATACTTCTGGGTAGTTTCAAGAATCTCCGAGTTGTCATCCCCACAGTTCCGCTTCTTCTCCATGGTCCGCGAATTTTACGACGCGGCGGTGGGCATAGACGGACTAGAACCCCACGGGTTACCCCACTAGATTCTAAGTCTAGCGCGCCCGCCCGCCCGTGCCGCGGGAGAGACTTGAACTCTCACGTCCTTCCGGACACTGGATTCTAAGTCCAGCCTGTCTGCCAATTTCAGCACCGCGGCATGGGCGGGCAGGTCTGCCAATTTCGCCATATGCCCAAAATCTTGAATTTTGGCTGAGTAAGATACAGCTTTCTCGATGGAACTTCAAGGAATGGAAAGGGTGGACGCCGTCGAGGAATAACAATCATGTATTTGAGGAACGAATCAGTTTAATAGGTATTACTTTTCGGCAAATAGTTTTGAAGAATTGGGAAAGCCAACATTGCCCACTCCTCATACAAAATACCTGATGGATGAAGTCCATCCGATGTGAGGAGTGTTGAATCATTGGCGGCGTCGCGCGACCGTGGTGTGATGTCGATGTAGGAGGAGCCTCTTGATTCGGTAAGCTCCTTATTGATCCTATTGTATTCGTCGATCTCCCGCGCAATACGTGTCCGGTCTCTTCCTTCGGCAAATGGTGTCGCGCCCCAATCCGGGATCGAAAAGACGATGACACGCGTTGGATCGTTGTTGGCAAACCCAATCGCCCGGTCAAGAAGGGCGGCAAATTCTACGTGATATTCCTTTGGACTTCGGCCCCGATACTGATTATTCACACCGACCGAAAGAGAAACGATATCGAATGGTCCTTTTGGAGGCTCCCGGTCGATGGCAGCGTTGAGTTCGTCCGTTGTCCATCCGGTTTTTGCTATGATTAAAGGGTCTTCAATCTGAATTCCCGCGGCACGCAGTTTCGCGACGAGCAACGAGGGCCAGCGTTCCCTGGCATCAACAGATGCTCCTATCGTATAGGAATCCCCCAAAGCGAGAAAGCGTCTGGGAGTATTGTGGGATGATGTTGGATCTTGCATTGCCTTTACTGCTGAAATGAAGAAAAACATGGGAAGCACGAGTGCGAGCAACATCTTCAAACTCCACCAGTTAGCGCATAATGAAGTTACGAATTCCCTCCGCATATATTTTTTCCGAAACGACAAATCCATCGTTGTGACCACCCGAAATACGGAGAAACTCCTTGCGCGGATGTGCCGCGGCGAAAAGTTGCTCGCCATGGTGAAATGGGATGATCGCATCCTGCGGGCTATGAACGATAAGAACGGGACATCGGATGTTCTTCAAGCGTTCGATTGTTGGATATTGAATGCGGGAGAGCATGCGGACAGGTATGAACGGATACACTTCTGCTCCAACATCTGCCAGAGAGGTAAAAGAGGATTCCAGAATTAGGCAACGAGGTGATTCCTTTTCCGCCAGCCAGGAGGCGATTGCGCCGCCGAGTGATCTTCCCATGAGAACAATGTCGTTCGCCGGAACCCCCCTTTCCTTCGTCAGGTACTTCCAGACCGCAGTCGCATCCTTATACGTCCCCTGCTCACCGGGTGCACCGTCACTCTTTCCATAGCCTCGATAGTCAAACAGAAGAAGATTCGAACCGAGAGAGTGAAGGATGCGAATCGTTTCCATCCGAAACGAAATATTTCCTCCATTCCCATGGAAAAAGAGAACAGTCGCTTTGCTTTCATTGGCAGGAATAAACCAGCCGTGAAGGCGAACGCCATCTTCGGTGGTGACGCCTACTTCCTCATAGTCCAAACCGAGGGACGCTGGCGTTGCGACAATCGCCCCTGAAGGGAAGTACACAAGTTTCTCCTGAAAAAAGTAGAGTCCCGCCACGAGCAGAACGTACCCCCCGATGGCAACAACAGCGAGCGTTGTAACA
The DNA here is from genome assembly GCA_036397975.1 of Bacteroidota bacterium. Classification (GTDB taxonomy): domain Bacteria; phylum Bacteroidota; class Ignavibacteria; order UBA10030; family UBA6906; genus SZUA-287. The sequence continues at coordinate 11,762 of DASWHW010000058.1, read as the reverse complement.
GCGGTGAGCATAAGACTCTTCCGTGAAGTCTTCTTGGATTCCAGACTATTCAAGAATTGGTGAGGGAAAAATGGGGTTTGCTTGTGGAGCGAATATAAAGGAAATGGCCGGACCCTGCAAGTCCGGCCAGAGTGGTGATTGCGGCCCCGGAGGATCAGTCGATAAAAACGCCGCGCGCGGCGGCTTGCAGGCGTACCGCATTGAAAACGATCTCTCCCCGGGATCGTTCAACTTCCGAAAGCAGTGCCAGGGATGCGCGCAGATTGCGCAATCCACGGACCAGGTCACTCTGCCGCGATTCACGCTCACCACTTGACTGGTCATTCAAGATTCTCTCCATCATCACACATTCATCCTTGAAAACCGTCCAAGAAGACACCGACAGTGAGTTTGTAAAATGAAATCGGGTGCGAAGTAACGGGACGATAAAAGAAAACAAAAGCGACAAGAAAAAGATTACGAAAACCCAATCCATGGTCTCCTCCACACGAATATTGAGATTGTACGCTCGTATTGCACACTCAATATAGCGAGGAGGATAGCCGATGGGTATACCGCAAACACGGTATTCTGCTATCCCGCGGCTTTTCTAAGGTTTGTAGTACTGCATTGCTTCGGGAAGTGCTTCCCGGATTTTCGCAATACGGGTCTGATCGGATGGGTGGGTACTCATGAATTCCGGTGGCGCCTGGCCTCCCTTGTTTGCTGCCATTCTTTCCCAAAAGGCGACCGCTGCATTGGGATCATAACCTGCCATTGCCATAAAAATCAGCCCCAGATGGTCGGCTTCACTTTCCTGGAGCCTGCTAAAAGGTAGTATCGCTCCAAACTGTGCGCCAAGACCGAAAGCAGTCATGTAGAGCGCCTGCGTTTGCTCCGGCTTGTTCTTAAGAGCCTCCGACAGCGCAATTGCTCCGAATTGTGCGATCAATCCCTGGCTCATTCGTTCGTTGCCGTGCTCTGCAATTGCGTGCGCAACCTCATGACCCATCACGACAGCGATGCCCGTTTCATTTTGTGTAATGGGGAGAATTCCTGTGTAGAACACAACCTTACCTCCCGGCATGGCCCACGCGTTCACCTGGTCGCTTTGCACAAGATTGAATTCCCACTTGTATCCTGCGAGTTGATCGGCCGCCCCCTCTTGGGTCATGAATCGTTCCACGGCACCTTGAATTCTCTGACCAACGTTTTGCACAAGCGCTGCGTTTGCCTGGTCATTGCTCTTTGGGTTGGATTGTAAGAATGAATTGTATTCCTGCGCGCTCATAGAGAGCATGGTAGATGATGGAATAATGTTTAACTGATTTCTTCCAGTGAGAGGAACACTGTGGCAGGATAGGAAAACGAGTCCGGCCAGAACAACAGGCAGAAGGGAACGATTGAGATAAAGCATGAGATCTCCTTGAGGTATATTATCTTTTCAAAAATGTCACATTTCCGAGACGGGACTTTACTGAAGTGCGTCAACCACAATTTTTTTCTGCACCTCTGTATGAATTTTCAACGATCCAGTCGCGGTGCTCGCGGATGCATCGCGCCCAATGTATCGCAGTGCCTGGCCATGTAGGAGCAGCTCCGTCAATAATGGCATGAGGAAACTCCAGCCGCCCATGTTCTTTGGCTCTTCCTGCGCCCAGCAGATTTCCTTTGCGGATGAGTATTTCCGGATCAGGCGCTGCGCTTCCTCTGCATCAAAAGGATAAAATTGTTCCACACGAAGTATCGCAATATCCTTGATGCCGCGCTTTTCATGCTCTGCAAAGAGGTCGTAGTACACCTTTCCACTGCAAAGGAGAAGGCGGCGGACTGCTACGGGCGACAGATTGTGTACGTCGTCAATCAACTTTTGAAAACTCCCCTTGGTAAACTCATCGGGCACGGAAAGAACCTTCGGATGGCGCAAGAGACTTTTTGGAGTCATGATAACAAGCGGTTTCCGTCTGTTATCCCGCATCTGCCTACGGAGAACATGGAAGTACTGTGCCGGCGTTGTGAGATTGCATACTTGCAGGTTTTCCTCAGCACACAGTTGCAGGAACCTTTCCAATCGGGCGCTGGAATGGTCTGGTCCCTGTCCTTCGTATCCATGCGGAAGCAGAAGCACCAGGTTGCAGGGCTGTTGCCACTTTGCTTCCGATCCAGCCAGAAATTGGTCAATGATCACCTGTGCACCATTGGCAAAGTCACCAAATTGTGCTTCCCAGAGAACAAGAGCCAATGGGTCTGCAACACTATAGCCAAATTCAAATCCGAGCACCGCAGCTTCCGAGAGGAGACTGTCATAAACCATAAAGGCCGCTTGCGTTGTGGAAAGATTGTTGAGGGGAAGATACTCATGGGCGCTTTGGGCATCATACAGCATAAGGTGGCGTTGACTGAATGTTCCGCGTCCGCTGTCCTGGCCGCTCAAGCGGACCGGGGTTCCTTCGAGCGCCAGCGATCCGAATGCGAGTGCCTCGGCGAGCGCCCAATCGACAACGCCGCCATTCTCGGACCACTCGCGGCGTTCATTAAGCATCCTGGCAAGTTTGGGATGCACGTTGAAGTACTCCGGCACCGTTGCAAGACCGTGCGCAACCCTCTTCAATGTATCCCAACTGACCGCCGTGGTACCTGCCGCCTTTATAGCTTCGATCTGTTTTGGGTCGACGGCAAGGGGAACCTCCGGCTTGAAGTGCATTTCTCTTTTCTGTGACGCCTCAAACGCTCGATCATACCGGAGGTGAGCATCTTCGTTTATCTTCGTGGCCTCTTCCTGCGAAAGAAGTTTTTCCCGGATGATCGTTTCAGCGTAGATCTCGCGGACCGAAGGATGGTGACGAATCTTTTTATAGAGGAGAGGTTGAGTATAGCTCGGCTCGTCGCCTTCGTTGTGACCATGTTTCCGGTAGCAGAACATATCGATTACCACATCCTTCTTGAACTTCTGCCGGAACTCGAGCGCTATTTTGCTAACACGCAACGCCCCGTCAACGTCATCTCCATTTACATGGAAGATTGGGGCCTGAACCATTTTTGCGACATCGGTGCTGTAGGGTGTGGAGCGGGCATCATCCGGAGAGGTGGTGAATCCGATTTGGTTGTTAATAATAATATGAACTGTCCCACCGGTGCGATAGCCGGAGAGTTGGGAGAGGTTCAGGGTTTCCGCTATGGTTCCCTGACCTGCGAAGGCTGCGTCGCCGTGGATAAGAACCGGCATAACTCTGTCTCGGCTTGCGTTTTCCATCCTATCCTGTTTTGCCCGGACGATACCTTCAACGACCGGATTGACAGCTTCAAGGTGGCTTGGATTCGGGGCGACCGAAACAGTAATTTGTTTTCCGTCCAAAGTTACATGCGTTCCGCTTGCACCCAGATGATATTTCACATCCCCGCTTCCCTGAATCGTGCTGGGGTCTACATATCCTTCAAATTCCGAGAAGATTTTTGCGACGGATTTTCCAATGGTGTTCGTTAGAACGTTCAACCGTCCCCGATGAGCCATCCCGATAACAATTTCCTGGACCTCTCCATCAGCGGCATCATTCAGTAGTACATCAAGGATTGGCATAATGGTCTCCGCTCCCTCGAGGGAAAACCGTTTATGCCCGATGAACCGTGTATGAAGAAAACGTTCCAATCCTTCGGCCGCTGCCAGTTTCTTGAACGCCTCGATGCGAAGGGCGGCTGGAAGGGGGGCGCGGTTCCGAACAGGTTCCATCTTTTCCTGAAGCCATTGCTTTTGCTCCGGGTGCTGGATGTTCATGTACTCAACGCCGATTGTACCGCAATAGGTATCGCGAAGTACGTCCAGGATCTCACGGAGTGATGCACTCTTCTTTTCCCCAAGGCCTCCGGTCAGGAATTCTCTGTCGAGATCCCAAATCGTTAACCCATAGTTTGCCGGATCGAGTTCGGGATGATGGTGAGGTTCATTGACGAGTGGATCAAGATGCGCAATCAGATGTCCGCGCACGCGATAGGCATTGATCAGCTGCATAACACGCGCCTGCTTTTCGATGCGTTCACTTCCTGGTGCCGCAGTGCCCAGCATAGGGAGATAATCGGTTGACCACCGGATAGGCTCGTAGGGTATCTTCAGATCCGCAAAAAGCAAATCGTAGAATCTATCATCGCCGTGCAACAACGAATGAATTCTCGCAAGGAACTGCCCTGACTCTGCCCCCTGGATGACGCGATGGTCATAGGTACTCGTCATCGTCATCACCTTGCTGATGCCGAGAGTCGAAAGAGTTTCCGGGCTCATGCCGAGGTTTTCCGCCGGGAAATTGATTGCACCGATGGCGATGATAGAACCCTGTCCCGGCATGAGACGTGGGATCGAGGAAAGCGTTCCCACTGTTCCCGGATTCGTAAGGGTGATAGACGTTCCCTGGAAGTCCGCCGGGTCAAGTGCACCTTTCCGAGCTTTTGAAACGATTTCATCATAGCCCTCAAGGAACTGCGAGAAATTCATTGATCCTGCGCTCTTCACATTTGGAACAATAAGAGACCGTGTCCCATCCTTACGAGTAAGATCGATAGCAAGTCCGATGTTGATTGTCTCACGAGCGGTTTTGTGTGGGACACCTTCGATACGAGTGAACGCCGCGTTCATGTTCGGATGATCGTGAAGCGCTTTGACGATCGCCCAGGCGATGAGGTGAGTGTAGGAGACTTTGCTTCCGCCCCGGACGCTCATATATTGATTGATCATCCGCCGATTTTCTTCGAGAACTTTCACCGGCATGGTGCGCACGGAGGTCGCAGTGGGAAGAGACAGGCTGGCTTCCATGTTCTCTACAATACGACCAGCAACACCCTTCAGGGCGGTGACTTGATCGGAGGAGCCTGGTGGTGGAGGCGGAGTCGATTCTTGCTTCTGGGTTGGTTCTGGAGCAGCGGGCGGAGTTTGCAGAGTCGTAGGGATAGCTGGCTGCTGTGATCCGCCATTCGGTCCTGCAACCTTCTCGGTTGTATCGGAAAAGTATTTCTGCCAGCTTGGACTTACCGAAGCTGGGTTACCTAGATAGTCCCGAAGCAGTTCTTCCACCAAGCCTGCATTTGGTCCAAAGGCTTCAAGAATAGCCTGAATTCGTTCTTGGGAGGGTGTGCTGTTGGCCATGGTTACTAATTCGTCGTTGCCTCTGGTACGTCCTTTTTTGTCGCCGCTGGTGCAAAAGATAACAAAAGGACAGGTACCATTCCACTTTCAACATTCTGCTGCATCTCACTGCAAGGTGACTCATCGGTGACAGCAATTCTTGTGTGAGGCATCACGCGCGAAGCAAAGTTTTTTCGCGCGACCCGCGATGAACAGTTCTTCGTAAACGCAAACTCTGCGGGAAGAGTCTCTTCGACTGCGGGGTTGTTCATGTATCACTCATAAGAGACATTACAAGTTGTAGTGAATGAGCACAGATTGAACGTTTTTGCCCCCGGCATGTTGTTTGGCATATCGAAGTGAGAAAAATCGAACACACACTTTGTGGAGAAGAGGATGAACGGAGTACGAGAACAATCGCAATATCGGATGCATTCGACACAGGGAAGGCTGGCGCTTCAACGCCAGGTCAGCTCAATGTACCTGAAGCTGGCCGATTCGATGATACAGAAAGGAAATCTGGACGGAGCTCTGGAAGCCGTCGAATCAGCAAAACGAAGGGATCCCTCCAATCAGTATTGCGCGGCATACCTTGAGCGGATTCGCCAGCTTATGAAACCATTGATTGAAGATTCTGACAGGGAGGACTTAAGGCGGTCTGTTTCTTTTTATGAAGAGGGTTTGTTTGATAAGGCTCTCGATGCGCTCGTCGATCACCTGGCGCAACACCCAAATGACCCGGCTGCGGAGAGATTAAAAAGCCGGATCATTGAGGCCCTCATTGGAGGAGGGAGTAAATAAGAGGGTTGCTTAGAGCCCCGTTCGATTCACGCGACGCCACAAGGAAAGCTCCCGCCGGAATCGCTCAGCTTCTTCCTGCTGTTTTTGTTTCTCGATGGAGGGAAGATGTTCGTCAGGGCTGCCGGGTACGGACTTTAATGAGTCATGGAGGCTGTAAATATTTATTGCTGGTGCGGACATGTCAGAATCCACGCTATCCAGTTTTGAGAAGGCACCCATCATCTCGGTTGCGTTCAGGCTCTTTCCCGATTTCACTCTGCTTTTCTCCCATGCCGGTATAACTGTTTCCTCAAGCGCGAGGACTGCTGGATTTACAGGATCGATAAGATACGCGTCCATAAGGGAATCAAACGCATCCTGCACATTTCCCTTTTTCATTGATCGTTTGGCAGAATCAGTCAATGTCCGGAGTTGCGCTCTTTCCTCGCCGGAAAGTTCTACGGGGACCACAAACGCGTTCGGATTTTTTTGAAGGACGTGAATGCGATCGATAATCGCCATGATATACTGGTTCTGCGGATCGAGCTTCTGAGCAGCGTCTAATTTCTCCAGGGCTTTGTCGTACTCCCGTCCCTGGATCAGCCTCTCCGCATTGCGGATGACCTCGGATGCCTTGTTTGCGATGGGTGCAACGGGCTGGTGAAAGCTCTCCGCGTCGGTGAAGCGCTTATTGGATTTGGGTCTAAACAACATTTTACAATTCCTTTCCCCCGATGGGAATTGAGTTCATGACGCGGACCGGGCTATGTGATCTCAGTGGTCCTTTTCACGGTGGAAGATAGTACGATTCGTGAGTCAAGTCAAGAGAGGGAAGACATAGTACACACACTTTTTTCCGATACCGATGATTCTTCGCTGTGAAGATACCAACATCGGTTGCGCGGCAGAATTGAGGTTCGCCCCAAACTTCTTTACCATAAAATCAGTCAATTCGCAGATCTTGCGCCCCAATAAAATCAGGTCAGCGTACAAAGCCAAGCAAAGGACGAATTCATGTTGAAAAACAAAGTTGCTGTCATCACGGGTGCCTCATCGGGTATTGGCGCATCGCTGGCTCAACTTCTTGCCAGTCGGGGTGCTACCGTTGTCCTTGCGGCTCGGCGGAAAAACAAATTGGATGACATCGAAGCCAGGATCAGGAAAGAGGAAGGCAAGGTTGTAGGGGTGAAGTGTGATGTATCCGTTCGTGAGGATGCAGAAGAATTGATTCACTATGCGGTGCAGGAGTTCGGCAGGATCGACATCCTTGTTAACAATGCTGGTCGTGGGCATCTGGGCAGTGTGGAGGACACCACGGACCAGGTTATTCAAAGCATGTTTGAGGTTAATGTCTTCTCTCTCTGGTATACAACACGCCCAGCGCTGAAGTACATGAAAAAGCAAAACAGCGGGCATATCATCAACATTGCAAGCATGGCGGGCAAAGTGGGCTACCCGTTCAATAGCGCCTATGTCGCTGCAAAACATGCCTGTGTCGGATTCACGCATGCATTGCGGCAGGAATTGATGGAAACCGGCATTCATGCGAGCGTCGTCTGTCCCGCGGGGGTGTTGACGGAGTGGGCATTGGTGACGGAAGGTGGAGCCATGATGCCGCTCTTTTCTCAATCCGGGCCGATCGTTAAAAAGATTGCTGAAGAAAGAAGAATTGCCCTCCCGGCGATTGAAGGGGTCAAAACCCCTGATGAAATTGCTCAGGCGATTGTCAATTCAATTCTCCACCCAGTGCCGGAAGTATACACTCACAAAGGCTCCAAGGAGTTTGCATTGCTTACCGCGCAAGACAGGATGAAGGCGGAGCAGCAACAGTTGCCGATTGTTCTTGGGGAAAGACAGGTCTATGAGCGGGTCACGGGAAAAAAGTAGGTTCTATTCAAAAACTCCTGCCGAAGAAATCGATCCGTCAGAGATCGAGGAACCTGTCCTTTCGGTGGAACAGCGGAACATGTATTTGGATGGATGGAATCTCTTTAACGCACGCAAATTTTGGCATGCTCATGAAGCGTGGGAAGAGGTCTGGAAACAACGGCCCGAGAAAAGTCGCATTTTCTTCCAGGGCATTATTCAACTAGCTGCCGCATACCATCTCTTAACAGAAAAACGTTCCGGTGGAATGTCGAAGAATTTTGACAAAGCCGAAAAGAAACTTCGGCTCTGTCCGAACACGTTCCTCCAGGTTGAAGTGCAACTCCTTCTCAATGGGATAGACCAGGCTCGCGCCGACATTCGTCGAATTGGTCATGGACATCTTGATGCCTTTGACATGACGCTCATCCCAACGATCACGCCCCAGCAGTAACCTTTAGCAGCTTTCCGTGTGGAGGTCTTCTCCTCCTCACAAAGCACTATGAACCACAAACTGATTCTTATTCTTCGTCAATAACCCACGTATCGAGGAGCTCTTCCGGCAGGCCCGCAATAAAACGGGAGGGCTTGGAGAGGACCAGTCCGGACTCTCTATCATAGACGTTGATGGGATAGGTAATGTAGAGATGCTCTTTTGCTCTTGTGCAGGCAACGTACATAAGCCGCCGCTCCTCTTCCATCTGGTCATCGTCCATGGCTGCGCGGGTTACCGGAAACCTTCCATCAAGCGCATACAAGACAAAAACCGAGTTCCATTCCAGTCCTTTGGCGCTGTGAATAGTGGAGAGGATCAGCTTCTCATCATCCGTTCCCGGTGCAGTGATGTCCGCAACGCTTTCCGTTGTCGGTTCCAGTGCAAGGTCTGCCAGAAGCGTCCCGACTTCTCTGTACCGTTCACAAATCTGCTGAAACATCTCAAGGTCTTTTCTTCGTTTGTTGTAGTCGTCGTAGCGTTTCGTAAAGATTGGCTGGTAGTAATTCAGTAGCTGTGCGACTTTATCTGCCGGCAGAATATGGGATGGGCTGATTCCTTTGAGGGTGTCAAACAAATTGCGCACCGGCTCCCCATACTGATCAAAATGCGACCAGACAGAGGGGAGAGTTGTTGATGTTCCTCCCGATGTTGATCCGGGCTTCCGTGCAAGAACATCTTTGATGACCTTTTCCGCTGTCCGCGGGCCAACGCCGTCGGCCAGGAGAAGAATCCGATTCCAGGCAACCGCGTCGCGTGGATTCTCGATCACCCGGAGGTAGGCGACAAGGTCTTTCACGTGTGCGGTTTCGATGAACTTAAATCCGCCAAACTTTACAAACGGGATATTCGCTTTATTCAATTCTATCTCAAGATCGAACGAGAGATAGCTCGATCGAAACAGCACTGCCATATCCTGAAGAGGAATTCCCTGTTCCCGCAACTCCAGAACTTTCTGTACGACGAACTTGGATTGCAGGTTTTCGTTCTCGGCAACAACGATGCTGGGAAGCTCGCCTCCGCCCCTGTAGGTGAACAGTTCTTTATGAAATTTGTGTCGCGTCATTGGACCGCGATACCTGCTAGTGCCCGAATGTAATCGGGGGTGGTACCGCAACACCCACCGATCATCGTGGCACCCGCTCGAATCCATTCCCGGGCAGTCGTTTCATATTCCTTTTCCGAAACGTCACGGGTGAACTCCCATCCGGTCTTCTCGCTTTCCGGCAGTCCGATATTTCCATACACACCAATGAGGAGATTTTTCTGTGAACGCACGCCATCCAGGAGAATTGTCAGGGGTGAATGAAGATAACGCGGAGAAACGCAATTGAGGGAAATTCCTGCCGGTTGGAGCTTTGAGATTTCGATAACAGCGTCCCGAAGCGACTCACCGCTATACAGCGCTCCGGCGGTGTTACAGATGAAACTGACCACCACTTCTTTACCCGTCGAGATTGCAGCGGTGCATGCAGCCTTCGCTTCTCGAATCGTTCCCATGGTCTCGGCGAGAATAAAGTCCGCGCGGCCCGCCGCAAGGCGTTCCGCCAATTCGCCGTGTTCGTCTTGTAACTCATTTTCTCCGGGAACAAGATCGGGACGATAGCAATCCTCGAGCGGAGCAACGGAGCCCGCGATGAGAACATCATGATCGGGCCGGGAGTCGCGAGCTTTGTGGGCGACTTCGAGCGCCATCCGCGTTAACGGTTGAGAGCGATCCGGTAAATTACCCCTCCTCATCGTCCGGCGGGTGGTTCTGAAGGTGTTGGCGGTAATAATGTGCGCCCCGGCGTCGATGTAGTCGGCGTGAATCTGCTGCACGATTTCAGGATGCACAAGAAGGGCGTTGGCGGACCAGAGAGGCAGACCCGTATCCACCCCGCGGCGCTGCAGTTCCGTCCCCATCGCCCCATCGAGAATGAGCGGAGAGTGTTTTTCAAGCGCTGCGTGAAGAGGTCCTGACATGCTTTTCGTCGGATGTGAGTGATGCTACTGTGGTAAGTGGTTCATGATACAAAAGAGAAAGAAGAAGGGAAAGGGATGGAAATTACAAGTACTGTCCGCAATATATTTTTTTGTCCTAATTTGATTCACGCCGCCTGCTTCTGAACCTTCCACTTAAGCAGATCATTCCACGTCTCTTAGTGAGCCCCTTTTTATTGCCTAATCTCCCAAAATCCACGCGCCACGCTCTTAATTCTTCCATCTTTTTTCTTGGCTTCATTTGCGAGAATAGCAGCCAACATTCGTTCCGGCTTGTCTGTATTTCCAAGTGGCAACTGTCTTTCCTTCACATATTCCATAATCTCTGAGTTCTTTGCTTGTCTACCAAGTTTATGGATCAGGTCAATTGTGGCATCAATGATCCTTCCGCTCATCGTGAAGGATTGGGTCGAACCCCTACGTACCACAACGGAAGCGGTACTATTCGGCGGGTTTTCCCCCCAAATCTTGAGAAGGTTTAGAATTGCTTCCCTCTCTTGGTCAAGAACCGCGAGCCTTGCCTTTAGGCCTTCTATTTGTTCACTATTCATATAACCTCCATGTTATTGCGCCCAATATAAGCAAGTAAGTCAAGTTTGTCAAGTCATTAATTGACTATTTTGCCATGGTTTACCGGGAATCCCGGTAAACGTTGCTTGCATTCTTCCTGGATTCCCGGTATATTTGCCAAGCATGAAAGTCCACATTCCAAATAGCGCCTTTTTGGGCAATATTAATACATTTCTGGAAGGAATAGACCCGGAAGGGCCAAATTCCTTACAAATCACAGCCAATCCGAAGTGGATTTCCATTCATCCTATTGTTTTGGCAATGATTGCCGCAATGGGAATGTCTATGAAGCCAGAGGATATATCGTGCGAAGAAATTGTCGCTCCTTCGGGGCACTATTTGAAGAGAATGGGCCTGTTCAAGTTTTTGGGAATAGACCCAAAGGTGAAGGAAATCAAAGAAAATGAACCTGCTGGAAGAATTATTCCATTGGAGAGAATAACAGATTCAGATGAGCTTGATACTTTTCTCAAGAACTTAGTGCCACTTTTACATCTGCAGGCAGAGCCAAAACATGCACATGCCATTCAACACATTTTCAGTGAATTAATTCGAAATGTGCTTGAGCACTCAATCAAGAAGGTTGCAGTAGTTTGTGCTCAATATTTTGCAAAGAGTAATAAGATTTCTATTGGGGTTGCAGACACCGGCATTGGACTCAAGAAGGCGATTGGCCAATCACATTTAGTTGATGGCGATCTAATAGCTATCCAGCTTGCACTTACTCCGGGGATCACTGGGACAACATCAAAGCCTGGTGGAACGGCGCAAAATGCTGGGTTTGGATTGTTTTTGATCAAGTCAATTGCCTTTGTTGGGTCAAATTTCTTTGTAATTCTCAGTGGCAACAAGATGTATAAGTTGCTTCAACGTCGAGAGGATAAACAACCAACTCGATTGATTGCCGACCCGTTGAAGGAAAGACATTCTATTTTGGATATTCCCTATTGGCAGGGTGTAGCTGTAGGAGTAGACATCTCT
>DASWHW010000057.1:0-2598 GCA_036397975.1 Bacteroidota bacterium | reverse complement strand
GGCTCATTGCCCTTGCGGTACGAGTTCGTGTAAAAAGGCTTCTGGAGGTGGAGCGGATTCGTACCCATATTGCCACAGATCTGCATGACGACATCGGGTCCGGTCTTACCCGCATCGCCGTCCTTTCCGATGTTGCGTCTCAGAAGGTGGTAGGGGAACCCGTCTCGGTTCTTCCCATTCTCGAAAAAATGGGAACCTCCGCGCGAGAGTTGCATGATGCGATGGGCGACGTGATCTGGTCGATCGATCCCGTGCACGAGAGCCTTGCGAGTGTAGTCGGAAGATTGAAAGTGTTTGCCCGCGAGATATGCGAAGGAGACGGCATTGAATTGGCATTTTCCGAAGAAGCCGTTATTGACGCAGTCAAACTCAACCCTCAGTCGCTCAGAAGTTTGCTCCTTATTGGTAAAGAAGCACTCTCCAATGCCGTCAGGCACTCTCAATGCACAAAGATCACTGTACGCCTCGCCGTTGATGGCGGGCGTATAATCCTTTCTGTTGCAGACAATGGGAAGGGCTTTCTCGCTGGCCGAGAGGGGGGTAATGGGCTTAACAATATGAAGCGGCGCGCAACAAAATCCGGTGGAGACATCAGCATCTCTTCCGGAGAAGGAAAGGGAACTGCCGTCGAAGCGCGGATTCCAGCCTGACCGTAACCCGTACATTCGTCCAGTTGCTTTTGCAAAGGTAATGACACAATTTTCACTACAACATCATTCGACCTGAACTTGTCCTCAACCGAAAATATTAACGGCATTATTCACGTTTGCATCCTCGATGATGACAAGGAGGTACGCGATGGATTATCCTGGATGATCGAGCATTCGGATGGCTTTCATTGTGCGGGGAGCTATGGAACGTGTGCTGACGCTCTCGAGAAAATCGAAGATGATCCCCCCGATGTTATGCTGGTGGATATAGGGCTTGGTGACGAGTCGGGGATTGATTTCGTGAGACACCTGAAGAGATCGTATCCGGGCATTCAGTTTCTGATGCTCACTGTTTACAGCGATGACGAGAGTATTTTTCAATCGCTGCGGGCCGGTGCCGTGGGCTATCTTCTCAAAAAAACGCCGGCAACAAGGTTGCTTGATGCGATTCGCGATGCCTATCACGGCGGTGCGCCGATCTCCAGCGAAATCGCCCGGAAGGTCCTGAAATATTTCCAGGAGCAACCCACGCCCACAGAATTAACGGACCCCCTTTCCAAACGCGAGGTGGAAGTGCTTCAATGCCTCATTGACGGTCTCAGCTACAAATCCATTGCCGACAAACTATTCCTTAGCGTCCACACAGTTCGTTTCCATCTGCACAACATCTATGCAAAGCTTCATGTCAGCTCCCGTTCCGAGGCGGTGGCCAAGGCCATGAAATCCTCGTCCAGGCTTTCCTAAACATTCTTCCTCATTTTTATTCCATTTTGCTCTAAAAACCGAACGCATGTTCAGTTGATTCGACGACTGTTCAGAGCAATATTACTTCCAGTTGTTCCTTCACAGTTCCAGACCACTTGCCAAGAGGAAAAAATGAAACTTCTTGCATCTCTGTTTCTCGGCACACTTTTCTTCTCGGTGGCTTCTGCACAGGTTCCTAGAACGCTTTCATACCAAGGTCTCTTGACTGATTCACTTGGCACTCCTTTACCTGATGGATCCTATTCCATTACGTTCCGCTTTTATCCAACAAGCTCCGGAGGAAGCGCGAGCTGGCAAGAAGGAAAGCTCGTGCAGGTATTACGCGGAGTATTTTCTACGACCCTTGGAGATGCAATACCAATTACGCTTCCTTTTGACATGCAATACTGGCTCGGCGTACAGGTCGGCAGCGACCCTGAGCTATCTCCCCGCATGAAGATCAATGCGAGCGGCTACAGCATTCGATCCATCACCGCGGAAACATCTGAGCTTACCGACAGCGCACGCATCGCCGGAGCTCTTCCGAACGACGTCGTTACAACCCAAAAGATTCAGGACGGTGCAGTCACACAGTCGAAGCTTGCCGGAGGGGTTACGTTGCCGCCCGGTGGAACTGCGGGTGGAGACCTCACAGGCTCATACCCAAATCCAACGATCGCCGATGGTTCGGTGACGAGCGCAAAAATCCTCGATGCAACCATCGCGGCAGTCGATCTGGCAAACAACGCCGTAACAACCGCGAAGCTTGCCAACTCTTCCGTAACGACACAAAAGATCAGTTCAGTCGGCGCACAGAATGGACAAGCACTCTTGTACGATGGGACCGGTGTGGCGTGGGGTACACCTTCAAGCATGTTGCCCTTACCATACTCGGGGAGCACTTCGGCAACTGGCGGAGTCGCTGTTCTATCGGTAGCCAATAGTGCAACGTCTGGAACAGTACCGGCTATTCGAGGTTCGACAAGTTCTTTGGAAGGTAGCGCGGTTGGAGTTTTGGGAGAAGTGAGCTCAACATCGCCTGGTGGTTTTTCCGCTGCAGTACGAGGGATTAGCAATGGAACCGGCACACAGGGAATTGGAGTCCGCGGATCTCACGCAGGAAGTGGTTGGGGGGTTTTCGGCAGCAGCCCTTCTGGCAGAGGAGTTTACGGCGAGACAACGAACGGAGTAGGAGTACGCGGTC
>DASWHW010000056.1:0-65335 GCA_036397975.1 Bacteroidota bacterium | reverse complement strand
TATGTGTACGTGGTGCTCGGAGCAAGCCCTTCGTCAATCAAGAGCGTGTCGCTTGAGAGAATGTGAACGGTTGAGAGTGTGTTGCCGTCCCGGCTGAGTGCAACGGAGTACGGAGGTGCGGCGTTCTCGATCTTGAGCTGCAGCCAGGTCTCAATGCAGGAGGCATCCTCGAACGTCAGCGTGACTTTAACATTGTCGCTTGCAGAAGGAGAGTCCTTGCAGGAAAAAGAAGCAAACAGAAGGACGAGAGAAAATACGGCAAGCCCTGCAGGGATTTGCCCAAGGATGCACTGATTCTTCGTTAGAATCCCGGGGTGTGAAAAAGTGCCTGCCGGTTTACCCACCGTAGGCGGGCTGGCAGGCTTATGTGGTTCGTTCAGCACAAGAGCACCGTGTAGTTGTTAAATACAAATAACGGTATAGCCAATAACGGTCTGTTAAGAATGGGAGATCAGACCGTCACACGCCAGGCGTTTCAAAAGAACCAGATATACAGGGTAGGATAGTGAGAGCAGGCAAGAAGAGAAGTAGTGCCGCCCTCTCCCCGAGACAATATAGATCGGATGGTGGCGAGAGGCAAGTGGAATTTGCGACAATTTTGGCTGCTGCTGAACTACTAGCGCGAACCATTCCCTCGGAAATATCAAAGACGCCTGTTTCTATTCACTTGATTCCGAGTCCACACAATTCCATCGCCCGCCTGAACACCATGCTTCTCCGCGAAACCTGCAGCAACCTCAACAACATATTGCGCCGGTCTCGTCGATGGATACGAAGTATCCGACAATGGCTGAGTGTAGGGATGTAATGCAACTATCTCAAGATTGCTATTGACGAAGATAATATCAAGTGATGCGTAGGTGTTGCGCATCCAGAAGGAGCGGAGTTCTTCATCTGGGAAAATGAAGAGCATTCCGTGAAGCTCGGGAACGACACGCCTGTTCATGAGGCCTATGGTAATCGCGGCTTCATCCTCGGCGATTTCAATTGCGATGGTGGCAAGATGTTTTCCGGAAGAAGATTCAAACCGAAGCTCTCCGTCCTTCCTGAATCCGTACGTTTCTCTCTGAGTGTCCGTCGAAGCAGAACTCCCTTTTTGATTATCAGAACGCAGGAGAACCATCAATGCACCTCCGCCAATGAGGACTAATATTCCAAGAGCAATCCATTTCATCGAGAAACCACTCGCCCGTTGTTCTTCCTCCTGATCACCCTTCCGCTTCATGCCGATAATTTCTCTTTTAGATGGCGAATCCGGCGTATTGATTCATCGATTCGACTTTCGTCAATCTGCCCTTTCGAGAGGAGTCCGGTCATTATTGTTATGACCTTCCGGACAATGTCCGGGTCGTTCGCCATATTATTGCCGAAGGCAAGGATATCGATCCCCGCATCGATGGCAAGTTGAACTGCAGTCTCCAGACCATACCGGTCGGCGATTGCCTTCATCTGCATGTCATCCGAAATAACAACGCCATCAAAGCCAAGTTGCTCTCTGAGTATTCCGTGAATGATCTTGCGCGAAAGCGTTGCGGGATATTTCTTGTCGAAGGTTGCATGGAAAACGTGGGATGTCATTACCGAATCGACAATACCCTCACCGATCAACGTCCGGTATGGTATCAGCTCCTCTTCGCGCCACGTGTTCGTTACATCTACAAATTCCAAATGTGTGTCGGCGGTGGAGCTGCCGTGGCCGGGAAAATGCTTGAGTGTACAGAGAACACCCATCTCATGGTGCGCCCTTATCACCTCGCGTGCATGCGCTATAACGACTGCCGGATCGGCCGAAAAACTTCTCTCCTTCTTTCCAATGATCGGATTATCGGGATTGATATTCAGATCGACGCAAGGAGCTATATTTAGTGAAATGCCGGCGTTCTTGAGTGTCTCTGCCGTTCTTCGTGCAGCGTCTTTCGTTGAGTCAGGATTGTTCCTCATTCCCAACGTTTGGGCTGAAATTGACGGTGGAAAGCCACGCTCTTCTTTCAACCGGTTGACTTTCCCACCTTCCTGGTCAATCGCAATCAACAAGGGCGTTGGAGCTGCTGCTCGCAACTCGTCGGTCAATTGGTGGAGCTGTTGGGGGCTTTCGACATTCATGAGAGGGGAATTGTTGGCAACGTCTATATCGAACAGGATAATCGAACCGATGTCGTACTGCTTGATCTGACGGATAATGGGGTGGCCACGAGTAAGTCTCGTTCCGCGAAAACCTGTCATCAACATCTGGCCGCATTTCTGTTCGATGTTCTTAGTCATGATCAAAACGTTGCGAAGCTCCTGGCATTCTCCGGCCAGAGCGGTGATTGGTGAATTGCCGGAATGATTTCGGCGGGTGTGGACGCAACCCGCCACATTCCCCGGTGGCGATCATCCATAAACCTCTCCTCCACACAATGTTCAAGCACATCGACAACACGATCGTACGCTCCCCGTGTATTCAAGAGAATGATCGGTTTGAAATAGAGTCCAAGCCGCTTCATTGTGATCGCCTCGAACAATTCTTCGAGAGTTCCACAACCACCGGGGAGCGCAAGGACGGCATCGGATTCCTCAATCATCCTGGCTTTGCGTTGATGCATGTCCTCGACAACCACCATTTCGGAAATGTCGGGATGTCCCCATTCAAGATCCATCATGAATCGCGGAATAATCCCCGTCACTCTTCCCTTCCGGGAGAGGGCGCCATCGGCGATAGCACCCATCAAACCAACGGCTCCTCCGCCATAAACGATCTCAATGGAAGCCTTTGCAAGTTCTTCGCCCGCTTCCCGCGCGTCCTCAAGATACTCCGGGTGTATTTGCTTGCTTGAGGCCGCATACACACATACTTTTTTCAATGGCATAGTACTCTCCCAAATTGCCCAACCCAAGCGTCGTTAATATTTCTTCTTCCACTCCGGAATTCTACCGGGAGTCCAGGGTGCACCGAGACGATCCAGTTCGTTTTCAATTGTCTTCAAGTCATCATCGACAAGTGTTTTGAGATTCGATAATTGTACTTCGAACTCATCCGACGCAACCTCATACGATGCGATCTGCGTCTGGGTTGGCGCCGAGGTCGATTGCCACTGATCGTCAACGATGTTGTTTACCCGGTCACTAATGGCTGGCGGTGAGTTTTCAAACCGCGACGATAACGTTCTGTCTCCCCGCAGTGCAACGAAGATGTTGTTCAACTTTTCTCCAAGGGTATCGATTCTCGATTGAAGAGTGCCGGTGGCACCCGCAGTTGACTGAAGGGCCCGTTTCATGGAGGTCAATCGTGTTTTCACATCATCCACCACGCGCTGCGAACCAAGAACGGCACGCTGCAAGTCAGCAACCTTCCGCTGGAACGACACCAGTTTTTCCCGATCGCCCGCCCCAAGTGTGGATGGTCCAAGGACAACAGTCGAAAACGACTGTGAGGTTCCCAAATGAGTTTCCACGCCGTTGATAATCTTAGAGAGCCGCGCCGTGTATTTTCCCGGCATTGTAAGCGGTCCCCCATCGCCTGTTGCAAAGATATCTGGTTCCGAAGGTGTCAACTCGATAGGAGACGACGAAGGATAGCGCATATCCCAATTCACGCGATGAATTCCTTTGGAGGAAGGTCCGCTTATGCGCCGGACTACATTTCCCTTCTCGTCTGCAATTGTCAGGATGATCGATGGCTGATCCTCTTCGTCCTCCGCCTTCAGCTCGCCATAGGTCGGGTACTTCACTTTGTCGCCGCGTTTCTCTGCCTCCTTCTCGGAATCTTTTCGCTTGTCCTTCAGGGATTTGTAGGATTCCTTGAGATAATATGTCAGCACTGCTCCATGCGGAGGATTGTCTGATGTGAAGAAAGACGCTCCTTGAAATCCTTTACCCTTCAAGCCATATGGTTGAGACGGGTGATAGACAAGAGCTTCTCTTATTGGAAGGAGAGCTGCTTCGGCATTCAGTACCTCTTTGGTGAGATTTCTCAGAGGAGAATAATTATCAAGAATGTAGAACCCGCGGCCAAATGTACCAAGAACGAGATCGTTTTCCCTTTGTTGCATTGCGATTTCTTTCACAGCAATAGTCGGAAGGCCTCCCTTCATTTGTACCCAGTTGTTCCCTCCATCGATAGAGCAAAAGACGCCGTACTCGGTCCCGCAGAAAAGGAGCTGCGGTTGCTCGTGATCTTCCACAATGCAATAGACCGGACCGTTCTTCGGCAACGTTGACGCAATCGATGACCAGGATTCGCCTCCGTCAACACTTTTCAGAAGATACGGTGTGAAATCTCCGCTCTTATGGTTATCGAACGCCGCATAGACCACGGATGCGTCGTGCTGCGAGGCAACAATGTCGCTCACATACGTCATTGCCGGAACGCCGGGGAATTTTTCCATTCTCTTCCAAGTTGCGCCGTTGTCTGTTGTCCGTTGAATCACGCCATCATCGGTGCCAACGTAGAGTGTTCCTTCTTTCACTGGCGATTCCGAAACCGCAATGCACGTTCCGTACAGCGACGTTGACGCATTTTTCGCAACGGCATCTATTCCCCACACTATATCCATTACCTCAAGGCTGTTGCGATCAATCTGCCTGGTCAGGTCCCCGCTGATCGCCGTCCATGTATTGCCTCGATCTTCACTCCGAAAGAGAATATTTCCCGCAAAGTAGAGTCGTGATGCCTTATGCGGACTGATGAGGAGCGGTGAATCCCAGTTCCAACGATATGGCTTCTCTCCCTTTCCTTCCACGGGCTTGATTCCCATGACCTCGCCATTGCGTTTATCAAAACGGGCAAGGTTTCCATATTGCGACTGAGAATACACGATGTTCGGGTCCTCCGGATCGACTTGAGTCCCGAACCCATCGCCACCAACAGTAACAAACCAATCGGCATTGGTAATGCCGCTTGCGCTGCGCGTCCTTGAAGGACCACCAAGTGTAAAGTTATCCTGCGTACCTCCATAGACATTATAGAACGGCGTCGCGTTATCGACAGATACTCGATAGAATTGTGTGATCGGCAGATTGCTGAAAAAGAACCAGAAATATCCAGCATCAAAACTCTCGTACAGCCCGCCATCACATCCGACCCGATAGTGCTTAGGGTTGTTTGGATTCACCCACATCGCATGGTTGTCAACGTGTTTGTTCTTCTCACCGAGATTACGAAACGTTTTTCCGCCGTCGTCAGTGACTTTCAGGTATGTGTCCATCGCATAGACACGATCGATGTCCGCCGGATCGGGTACAAGCTCGGTGTAGTATTGGGGACTATTGTTGATGTAACCACTTCGCTTTTCCCATGATGCGCCCCGGTCACTCGAACGATAGAAGCCCCCCTTCCTGTTCGGGAGTTCTATTGTTGCGAAGAGGATATCCGGATTCACCGGTGAGATTGCAAGTCCGATTCTACCGACATCCCCGCTGGGTAATCCGTGTTCGAGTTTTGTCCAGGTCGTTCCTGCGTTCGAGGACTTATAAATCGCACACTCGGGGCCTCCATCGATCAACGTCCACACGCGTCGCTCTCGCTGATACGATGCAGCATAGAGAACATCGGGGTTCCGGGGATCCATAACGATATCAGTGACACCGGTATGCTTGCTCACCGTCAGGACTGCTTTCCATGTCGCGCCGCCATCCGTTGTCTTATAGAGACCACGTTCGCCACCGGAAGCCCATAACGGACCCTGCGCTGCAACGTAGACCACGGCTGAATTCCTCGGATCAACTATGATCTTTCCAATATGCTCCGAGGTCTTTAATCCCATATTCTTCCAGGTGGATCCTCCGTCTTCGGATTTGTACACTCCATCACCGTACGAAACGCTCCGTTGGCTGTTGTTCTCCCCGGATCCAACCCAAATTACGTACGGATTGCTGGGATCCATCGTGATGCACCCGACCGAGTATGAAGCTTCTCCATCAAACACTGGCTCCCAGGTGATCCCCGAATTCAGCGTTCGCCATATTCCTCCAGAAGCCACTGCAACAAAAAATCGTGCATGATCATTCGGGTCGACTGCAATATCAGCGATTCGTCCTGAGGTCAACGCAGGCCCGATTGACCTGAACTCCAAGCCACTCAACATACTTGTGTTGAGGGACGATTTTAAATTATCCTCTGAAGATCGCTGGGCGTTCAAGGGCATTGACATGAACAGAAACGTCAATACTAGAAAGGGGATCATCCTCATGATGGTGTCCTTTTCGAAATGATAAGTTGTTCGATTGTGGGTTGGCGGGATGGACTCAGTGAGCACCGGCCAGTTTATTGCTAGTTGTTTCGCGGTCCGCGATTTCGTCTTCGCGGAGGACGACGCCGATTGCGTCGGTCTTTTTCTTCTTCGAACTTTGGCACAGAAGGCTCTACACTGGGTGGCGGAACCTGCTGGAGGAGCGTTTCGTCCGGGTACACACACGGCAGCTTTCTCCCGATGAATTCCTCGATCAACGGAATCTGCGTTCCATCATCCTCGCATGCGAAGCTTACCGATATCCCCAGCTCACCTGCACGACCGGTCCTCCCAATTCGGTGGACATAGTCCTCCGGATCCAGTGGCAGGTTGTAGTTAATTACGTGGCTGACACCGCTGATATGCAGGCCGCGCGCCGCCACGTCTGTCGCAACGAGCACCCGAAGCGTGCCGTCCCGCAGACTCTCAAGCGTGCGCAATCTCTCGTGCTGACTGACTTCACCCGAAAGGAGTCCGCAGTTGATGCCTCGCGAACTCAACTCACGCTGAAGTTCCCGGGTCTCATCTCGTCGATTGCCAAACACGATCACGCGAGAAAGGTTCTGCTGATTCATCAGATTGTAGAGCAGCGTAAATTTCTCGTCGGATGTCGTGATATAAATAACCTGCTCCACCGTGTCGACAGCAACTTGTTCGGGATCGATCTCGACAGTGACCGCATCTCGTGTCCAGCTCAAGGCAAGACGATGAACGTCAGGGTTAAACGTCGCGCTAAAGAACATCGTCTGCCGTTTGTCTTTGTGGGGTGTACTGAGCACGATCTTTCGTGTATCGGGAATAAATCCCATGTCGAGCATTCTGTCCGCTTCATCGATCACCAGGATTTCCACTTCACGAAGATCGATATCCCTTTTATTCTTGAAATCGATCAATCGTCCGGGCGTCGCAATCACGATATCAACGACCCGTTCTGAAAGCTTTCGTCTCTGCTTCTGATAATCCATCCCTCCGTAGACGGCAACAGATTTGCAGCGAAGGTACTTCGCAAGGATGACGGACTCTTGTTCAATCTGGATCGCAAGTTCGCGGGTGGGCGCGATGACCAACGCACGTGGAGTACCGTTCTTTCTGTGCCCTTCAATTGGATGACGGACAAGGTGCGTCAGAATCCCAATGAGAAATGCCGCCGTCTTGCCCGTCCCTGTTTGCGCTTTTCCTTTCGCGTCCTTGCCCTGAAGAACACTCGGAAGAATCTCCGCCTGAATGGGAGTGCAGTATTGGAAGCCGAGATCGGCGATCGCATGCATGACCGGTAGGGGGAGATCAAAATCGTGGAAACGCGTCTTTCCTTCGACAATAGGAACCTGA
The DNA here is from genome assembly GCA_036397975.1 of Bacteroidota bacterium. Taxonomy (GTDB): domain Bacteria; phylum Bacteroidota; class Ignavibacteria; order UBA10030; family UBA6906; genus SZUA-287. The sequence goes on along the minus strand of DASWHW010000056.1, from coordinate 57,797 downwards.
TATTCTGCAATATCCCAGGGCGTTTCCAGCGAGGCCACTTCATCAGCCGGGGGATACTTCCGCGATGTTGGTCGGGCTTGCTTCGAGGTATCTGAAGACCGATCAGTGCGATGACTTTTCCGGGGCCGTCTCGGACGACGGCTCTGAGGATGGCCTGTGCGCTCCCCTACGTGTGTTTCTGTTTTCTTTTGCGGTGAATCGTGAGCGGAATCCCTTGCCGGAACATGATCAGACGGGCGAAATAATTTGCGGAAATACGAAAGGATTGACCGAACCAACATTCATCCAGATGAGTTATCGTTGTTTCAATATACGCAGAAAGCGGGGAAGAGAAAAATGACGGCCTTTACTCCTTCTCTGCTTTCTTTCTGGCGATCAGCTTTGATTGGATCACCAACCCCAGAATGAAGAGAACAATGAAAACGACCGAAGCACCCTGCCCCTCAGGTTGCGTCGCGTACACGATGAGTGCCGAACCCATCATGGACGATAGAACCACCAATGCCCATTCGAACATGAAAAGAGCAATTGCCAGGCCGAGCACGCCGCCAACAAGAAGCGGGAGCCAGAGCATCATTTGGGAGTCGGAGGACAACGAGAGGAACTCCAGCAACCGGTACGCCCCATACCCTCCCACAAGAAACCCCGCAAGACCGATTGCAATTTTTTGCACGAGGATTGCAAGTATGGCCCCGAGTGCGCCAACCGCCAAACCGATAACAATCAGAGCCGACTCCGGTTGATCATGGAACAATCGGGTACTAACTGTGACTCCAACAAGGAAACCGGACGCCCCGACTACGAGCCAGAAGAGTTTACGGCCATACACGAGAAGCGCAATACCTGCAATAATAAATCCGATAGTCGTCGTCAATGGGATGGCTCCCAGACATATGCGCCCGAATGGTCGACATATCCCCACTCCCCCTCGATAAACACTGCCGCAAGACTATCTTTGAAAGACCAGCTCTTATCGAATTGCAGCGGAATTACTTCCTCTCCACCCCTCGTCACGAACCCCCATCCTGCAGCGGACTTCACCGCCGCCAGGCCTTCTGAAAATGGCAGCGCATCGCGGTATCGAAACAGAATGACCATCGTTCCGGTGTTCCCAACAAAACCCCAGAGCGAATCCTCTTGGACAGCGAGGAGACCTTCGCTGAAGGTCTTCGCGTCGTGAAATCGCGGACGGATTATAACCTGGCCCAGGGTATCAATGCATCCCCATAATTTTTTCGTCTTCACTGCAGCCAACCCCTCTGAGAAGTTGCGGGCGTCTTCAAAGATCGGTTCCACCACGAACTTTCCATGACGCCCTACAAAACCCCATTGCTTTCCTACACGCACCCGGGCACGACCTTCAACAAAATCATCCGCTACATCAAATGATGGATTTATTTGATACTCACCCCTTTTGTCCACGTAGCCATATTTCCCGTTCACCATGACACGGGCAAGGCCTTCAGAAAACCTGTCCCCGAAATTATACTCCGGCTCAATCACGATCTTTCCGTTGCGATCAATAAATCCACCCTTGCCGTTCACACGCACGTAGGCAAGTCCTTCGGCGAAGTCTTCTCCGAATTCAAACTTAGGATCAACAACATATCCACCTGACCGATTGATGTATGCGTAGAGGCCGAGGATTTTCACCACGGCGATGCTGTCAACAAAGCTGCCGGGTATATCAAACTTTGGCTTGATAACGACATCGCCACCACGATTGATGTACCCCCCTTTCTTTTCGACGATCACGGGAAAAAGAGGGCCGCCATCATCATGGCGAGCGCACGAGGGAAGGAGAACCGAGAGGAGAACGACCGATGCGAAAAATCTCAAGACGTTATCCGTACAAAGTCCCCTCTGCAGCGAGCAGAGTATTACGCATGAGCAAAGCGATAGTCATCGGACCAACACCCCCCGGAACAGGTGTAATGGCAGAGGCGATCTTCTCCGCTGACTGAAAATGCACATCGCCGACGAGGCGATAACCGGAGGCCGTAGACTGATCCGGAATCCGGTTGATCCCCACATCGATAACAACGCACCCCTTCCTCAGCATGGCGCCAGTGAGCATTTCTGGCCTACCGATTGCCGCAACCACGATGTCCGCCTTTGTCGTGAAAGCGGCAAAATCTTTCGCGCCCGTATGCGCAATTGTCACTACGGCATTTGCACCCGATTGTTTTTGCAGGAGGATATTGGCCAGAGGCTTTCCGACAATATTACTTCTGCCGAGAACAACCACGTGTTTTCCTGCAGGATCGTTTCCGCTTCTCGTCAGAAGCTCCTGCACGCCGGCTGGCGTGCACGGACGCAGCGATGGTTGCCCGATAACGAGACGTCCTACATTCACCGGATGAAAACCATCGACATCCTTTCGATAGTCAATCGCTTCAATCACGGTGTGTTCGCTAATATGGGATGGAAGCGGAAGCTGCACAAGAATGCCATGGAGAGTCGCATCGGCGTTAAATCGTTTGATCAGCACAAGAAGCTCAGTTTCGGTAGTTGTTGCCGGGAGACGTTCGGTGACTGAGTGAAAACCCATTTCGGTACAGGCTTTCTCCTTTGCCCGCACGTACACCTGCGAGGCAGGATTGTCGCCAACGATAATGAATGCTAAACCGGGAGTGATGTTGCGGTTTGTTCGAAGAATCTCTGTCGCGGCTTTGACTTCTGCACGAATGTCTCTGGCAATCTTCCGTCCGTCGATGATCGCAGCACCCATCGCGCTCAGCCGAATGCCGGAAAAATAATGCTTTCCATCTTCACGGCTTTCCCCGTCTCAACATCAGCTTGCACATAGACGCCGCACAAGCGTACATCATGCGAGGCGACCTCATACTTGTGCGGGGTTTGCATCATCAGGCGCTTAATGGCAGCTTCTTTTTTCATGCCTAGCACCGAGTCGTATGGCCCGGTCATCCCCACATCTGATTGAAATGCCGTGCCGCGGGGGAGAATACGTCCATCGGCCGTGGGAGTGTGTGTGTGCGTGCCGAGAATCGCTGTGACTTTCCCGTCGAGGTACCAACCCATCGCCATCTTTTCAGCGCTTGCATCCGCATGGAAATCCACAAGAACGATCTTCGTTTGCTCTGCCATTTTGGAAATGGCCCAGTCGGCGCTCCGGAATGGGTCATCGATTGCTTGCATGTACACCCGCCCCTGGATGTTGAGCACGCCGGCTTTTCCCTTTTCTCCCAAGTCGATCACAATGAAACCATTGCCGCCGTTCTCGCGTGGATAGTTCAGCGGGCGGAGAATTCTCCGATCTCCTCCAAGAACCTTGCGGCTGTCCCACCGATCCCACACGTGATTCCCCGTGGTAATGACGTGAGCACCGAGTTCAAACAATTTCTTTGCGTGCTCTTCGGAGATCCCCTTTCCCTCTGTTGTGTTTTCTCCGTTGATGACTAGAAGATCGACGCTGTATTTTTTTACATAGTTTGGGACCATCGTCGTGGCAACTTCCAGCCCGGGAGTTCCCACGATGTCGCCAACAAAAAGAATGTTAAGTGTGTTTGACACGTATTGCTAAATAGTTTGGTCTCTGTGAGGAGTGTTGATGGATGAAACACTCAAGAACGGATCCCGTTCGATCGCGGGAGGGAATGCAGGGACTTATTCTTCCGGTTGGAATTTGTGAACCTCTTCAACGATCGCGTCGACAATCTCTTCTTCTTTGATTCTGCGAACGACCTCCCCCTTCCGGTAGAGAATTCCAACTCCTTTGCCCGCCGCAATCCCGATATCTGCTTCGCTTGCTTCCCCCGGCCCATTGACCACGCAACCAAGGACCGCAATCTTCACCGGTTTCTTGATCCCCTCCAGCCTTTTTTCCAGTTCTGCCATGATCGCGAAAAGATCTACTTCCAGCCGACCGCAAGTAGGACATGCGATTAACTCGATATTTCTTGAAGCGAGCCCCAGGGATCGGAGGATTTCCTTCCCTACTTCCACTTCCTTCACCGGTTCATCGGTGAGAGAAACACGAATCGTATCGCCAATACCCTCGGCGAGCAATGTGCCAATACCCACTGCCGACTTGATTGTGCCGATCCTGGCAGTGCCTGCTTCCGTTACCCCGAGATGAAGAGGAATATCCGTTCGCTCGGCGACCAACCGATACGCTTCGATCATCAGCTTCACGTCAGTCGATTTCACCGATATGATCACATCTCGAAAACCAAAATCCTCGCAAATGCCGACATGCCTCATTGCGCTTTCGTACAGCGCCTCGGCCGTAGGATAACCGTGCTTGTCAAGAATGTCTTCTTCCAGAGAACCGGAGTTGACACCGATGCGAATGGGGATTCCTTTGTCACGCGCCGCGCCCAAAACCTGGTGAATTCTATGCTGGTTGCCGATGTTGCCTGGGTTGAGACGAACCTTTGCAACTCCCGCTTCTATCGACTTCAGGGCAAAGATGTGGTTGAAGTGAATATCCGCAACGATGGGAATCGGCGATTGCTGCACAATCGACTTCATTGCATCGGCAGCTTCTTTGTCGTTCACCGTAACACGTACGATGTCGCATCCAGCATCCGCGGCCTGGACAATTTGCTTCACCGTGCCTGCAACATCACTCGTTTTGGTCTTCGTCATCGTTTGGACGGAAATGGGTGCGCCTCCGCCGACTTTGATCGATCCAATAACAACTTGCCGCGTCTGACGCCGAACACCAACTTTGTACGTCTGGTGCGGGAGAGTTGCTCCGTTCGTGTTGAGAACTGGTAATTCCATCATTCAGTGTATCTTTCTACTTGCCTCGTTGAGAATTCGTTTTTCCTCTGCGGAGAGGTTTTGATACCCTCCCGTGCTGATCTTGTCAAGAATTGCGTCAATAACTTCCTGTGTGACTTCCTGCTCTTTCTCTATTGGTCGACCGGATCGAATGTCGTAAAACTTTCCCTCCTGCACCTTATCTCCTCGGAAGGATTTGGTTCGTTGCGGCGGACCACTGAAGGCCTCCCGGATATTTGTCCACCAGGTCTTGGTCGGAATATAATTCATTTCGCCGAGCATATACAGGAAACCAAACGCCGCACCTCCCAGGTGGGCGAAGTATGCAACATTACCTCCGCCGCCGAAAACTCCGTAGAAGAGATTGATCCCAACCATGCCTGCGATGAGCCACTTCGCAGGGACTGGAAGAAGGAAATAAAGGTACACCGGTCGATTCGGGAAGAGCATCCCGAAGGCGACGAGTACCCCGAAGACGGAGCCGGAAGCTCCAATCGTAGGAAAAGCACTTCCCATAATCCCTGCGATCAGAAGATTCGCAAGTCCACCAGCAATGCCGGAGAGTAAGTAGAAAACCAGAAACTTTTTTGAACCCCAGAGATTTTCGATCTCCATCCCGAACATCCAGAGCATGAGCATGTTAAAAAACACATGCCAAAAGTCAGCATGGAGAAATGTGTACGTCACCAACTGCCACGGCCAAAAAGAAGTCAGGGAGGAAAAACCGAGATCGACAGGCCACAGGGCAAATAGTCCCAAGAGATAGGACACAAGCGATGTGCCGCCAATGCTAAATGGACGGAGGACAATCGCCGTCAGGAGCCACATGGCGCCGTTAGTTATTAACAGCCACTTGATGACCGGGGGAAAAAAGCTGAATCCCCCAAATGAAGGCGGCCGGTAGTATCCACCGGACGATGTATCATAAAACGCCATGAACAATCCCCTGCGAAATTTCAAGCATCACCAAATACAACCTTCCTCTCACTTAATTCGTTTCATGCCTTGTCCAGTGCCTCTACACCGGGCAGTTTCTTGCCTTCGAGGAACTCAAGCGAAGCACCACCACCGGTTGATACGTGCGATACTTGTTGTTCCAAACCGGCGAGTGCAATTGCGGCGGCAGAATCTCCGCCACCGACTATTGTGGTCGCCCCCGTCTTCGTCGCCGCAGCCAGCATTCTGGCGATTTCGAAGGTACCATGGGCGAAGTTGGGCATTTCAAAAACACCCATTGGGCCGTTCCATACGATCGTTTTGGCCTTCTTTATTTCCATTCCCATGATCTTCAAGGAATCCGGACCAATGTCCAGTCCACGCCAACCTTGCGGAATCTGTGAGACAGGAACAGTCTTTCGTGTGGCATCATTCTCAAACTTCTTCGCGATGACGCAGTCATGAGGCAGTATCAGACGGCGTTTCTTTGTCCTTGCTTCGTTGAGGATCTTTCTTGCAAGAGGGACCTTTTCCACTTCCACCAGCGAATCTCCAATCTCCATGTCTTGCGCCGCAAAAAATGTGAACGCCATCCCTCCCCCAATAATCAATACATCGACAATTGGGAGAAGGTTTTGTATCACATCGATTTTACCTGAAATCTTTGCTCCTCCCACAATGGCGATATACGGTCGGGGGGGATTCGTGACAGCTTTGCTAAGAAAATTAATTTCCTTTTCCATCAGGTAACCGGCAACGCATGGCTTAATAAACTGCGTTACCCCCTCGGTGGAGGCGTGTGCCCGATGCGCTGACCCGAACGCGTCATTCACGTAGAGGTCTCCATACGTCGCAAGCTCATTTGCAAAACTCGAAGCGTTTTCTTCCTCATCTTCGTAGAAACGAAGATTCTCAAGCAGAAGGCATTCGCCCGGTTGAAGATCCTGCACCATCTGATATGTTTCCGATCCAACGCAATCCGGTGAGAACTTGACAGGCGTTTTGAGCAGTTGCTCCAGCCGCTCTGCCACCGGTTTGAGGGAAAACTCCGGATTCGGTTTTCCTTTTGGACGGCCGAGATGACTCATCAGTATCGCCATACCTCCATCCCTAAGGATCTTGTTAATTGTCGGGATTGACTCAAGAAGCCGGGTGTCATCCGCAACCTTCAGTTCGGTTGTCATCGGAACGTTGAAGTCCACTCGGACAAGAACGCGTTTGCCCTTTAATGCAACGGAGTCAATTGTAAGTACATTCATAGCGACTGGATAAAAAAACGGCGCCCTCAAAAGAAGGGGCAGCCGAATGAACCTTCTATGCGATTTTCTTCAAGAGATCGACCACCCTGCAGGAAAATCCCCATTCGTTATCGTACCAGCCGAAAACTTTCACCGTTGATCCCATTGCCATCGTCAGTTTCGAATCGAAAACGCACGAGTGAGTGTTTCCGATAATATCGATGGACACAAGTTCATCCTCACTATACTCAAGAATATTTTTGAGACCATTGCCAGAAGCTTTTTTCATCGCTTCGTTCACTTGTTCTTTCGTCGCCGGCTTCTTCAGCGTCGCAACGAAATCGGTGATGGAGGCATCGGGAGTTGGAACGCGCAGCGAAAAACCATCGAGCTTCCCGTTCAGTTCGGGTATCACTTTCCCCACAGTTCGTGCAGCACCAGTTGTGGTAGGTATAATCGAAAGCGCCGCTGCTCTGGCCCTGCGAAGATCCTTGTGCGGGAGGTCGAGCAAACGCTGGTCGTTCGTGTACGAGTGTATAGTGGTCATGAACCCGTGCTCAACGCCAAAAGCATCATGAAGAACCTTGACCATGGGAGCGAGACAGTTGGTCGTGCAGGATGCATTGGAAACAAACTGTTCTTTCCCCGTAAGCACACTATCATTGACCCCAAGAACCACGGTTGCGTCGATTGCATCCTTTGCGGGGGCAGTGAGCAGAACCTTCTTCGCGCCGGCATTGATATGAAGCATGAGCTTTTCACGGCTCGTGAAAATACCGGTCCCCTCAATGACGAGGTCAACACCCAATTCTTTCCATGGAAGTTTCGCAGGATCCTTCTCTGCAAGAATCTTGAACTTCTTTCCGTCAATAACAATATTGTCGCCGTCAGTGGAGACGTTCCCCTGGTACTTTCCATGGACCGAATCATACTTCAAAAGATATGCGAGTGTCTTCGCATCTGTTATATCATTAATGGCTGCGACCTCAAACCCGCTCTGACTCATGAGTCTTCTAAATACCAGTCTTCCGATTCTACCGAAGCCGTTAATTCCTACTTTGACCGCCATGTACTACCTCCTAATGAGATCTCAAAGGTGAGAAAAAGTCGATGTAATTGAAGAAAATGCCTTAAAAACCTCGAAAAATGTACCAAGAAAGGCCTTGAATGTCAAGAAAACGGCAGACTGCAGGCCTACGGAGCAAGAGCGATAGCCGTTGCAAGAATCTTTTCTGCTCCGTAATTCCGAAGAGCACGTGCGCACTCGACAGTAGTCGCCCCGGTGGTGATTACATCGTCGATAAGAATGAGCGTCTTATGTTCGAAGAGAACATCCTTCCGAACCTCAAATGCGCCAGCAACATTCTCCTGTCGTTCCTCGCGAGAGAGTTTTGTCTGGGAGCGGGTGTACCGTGTTCGTTTCAAAGACGCGGCAATGGGGATGTCGGTGGTTTCAGCAATTCCTTTACACAGGAACGCACTCTGATTATATCCACGTTCACGCAATTTCACTGTATGGAGCGGAACGGGCACGAGCAAACATGAAGAAGGATCGTCGAGAGAATCTAGCAGACGCTTCCCCAGACATCGTCCCAATTCAACCCCAAGCGTTGACATTCCCCCATATTTGAGTTGATGAATAATGGTGGGTAGTGGCCCGGTCTCATCAAATTCGAACGTTGCCACCATCTCGTCAATCATACCTGTGGCGATCAGCTTGTTCCGGGTTTCTCGATATAACATGTCATCAAGTTGAAGAGGCTTGATTGATCTCCAGCATTCGCTGCAAATCCTTGAAGAGGAGTCGGACCGCAATTGTTGGCAGGATACACAAAGGGGAGGAAAAACAAATTCAACGAGCGGTTGAAGGAGGGATTGATGAAGCGAGAACATGTTGCTCTCAGGATTTTTTGCGACTGACCTTTCTTGTTTCCATCGCTTCAAGCTTTTTCATTTCATCGCGAAGCTGGGCGGCTCGCTCGAACTCCAGATCCTTTGACGCCCGTATCATTTCCTTGCGAAGCTCATCGACGAGGTCGTTGCGCTGATCTGCGGTGAGGTACCGGACAACCGATTCCGCAACCAGAGGCATTTTGCCCCTTTCCCTGCGCGCATCCCGCGAGGCTTTGACATCGGCAACGGCGGTGGATGCCATCACTTCATCCACAGTTTTGTAAACGGTTCGCGGAGAAATGCCATGCTCGGCGTTGTATTCAAGTTGCTTTGTGCGTCGTCGAGTGGTTTCGTCAATCATCCGCTGCATTGAGCCTGTCATGGTATCCGCATACATGATTACCCGACCGTTGAGATTACGTGCGGTCCGCCCTGCGGTTTGAATCAGGGAACGTTCTGAGCGAAGGAATCCCTCCTTATCTGCATCGAGAATGGCTACCAGGGAGACCTCGGGAAGGTCGAGTCCTTCGCGCAGCAAATTGACGCCTACCAGCACATCAAAATCTCCAAGGCGAAGGTCGCGCAATGTCTCGACCCGTTGCAACGCGTCGACTTCGGAATGAATGTAGCGGACTTTGATATTGATTTCCGTCAGGTACTCAGTAAGATCTTCTGCCATTCTCTTGGTGAGAGTAGTGACCAGGACACGCTCTTTCTTTGCAGTTCGTGTGCGGATCTCTGCAATCAAATCATCAATTTGATTTTTCACCGGCCGGACTTCCACCTCCGGATCGATCAGCCCCGTGGGACGGATAACCTGCTCAACCACCACGCCTTTCGATTTCTGCAGCTCATAGTCTGAAGGTGTTGCGCTCACATAGATAATCTGTTTTACCATCGATTCCCATTCTTCAAACGTTAGCGGACGGTTGTCCAACGCCGACGGAAGCCGGAACCCGTGCTCAACGAGGGTCAGTTTTCGTGATCGATCTCCGTGGTACATGCCACCGATCTGAGGGACTGACACATGGGACTCGTCAATCACCAGGAGAAAGTCTTCAGGAAAGTAATCGAGTAAACAATGGGGACGAGACCCGGGAGCACGACCCGCGATGTGGCGAGAATAGTTTTCGATTCCTGAGCAATAGCCGACCTCCCGCATCATCTCGAGATCAAATCGGGTTCGCTGTTCCAGCCGTTGGGCTTCCACGAGCTTATTCTGACCCCGCAACTCCTGCAAACGTGCCTCCAATTCTTCTTCAATTCCCTTGTATGCTCTTTCCAGGGTTTCCCTTGAAGTCACGAATTGCTTTGCGGGATAAATCACCTCATAGTCGGTCTCGCCCAACACATGGCCATCAAGCTTATTGATATATGAAATCTTTTCCACTTCGTCTCCGAAGAACTCCATTCGTATGGCTTCTTCGTTCTCGTATCCAGGGATGACTTCCACCACATCACCGCGCACACGCATGGTGCCTCGTTCGAATTCGAAATCGTTGCGAACGTAGAAAATATTGAGAAGCTTGCGGAGAAGGTCATTCCGCTCAATCTTCTCTCCCTTCCGCACCACGACGATCTGGCTTGCCCATTCATCCGGAGCGCCAATACCGTAGATGCAACTGACCGATGCAACGACGATAACGTTTTTCTCGCCGCTGATGAGGGAGCTGGTTGTCCGCAACCGGAGGCGATCAATCTCTTCGTTGATTGAAGCATCCTTTTGAATGTAGGTGTCGGTGGAGGGAACGTATGCTTCCGGCTGGTAATAGTCGTAATAGCTGATGAAGAATTCTACGCGGTCCTTCGGAAAGAACGACTTGAACTCCGCATAAAGCTGCGCTGCAAGCGTTTTGTTGTGCGACATCACCAGCACCGGCTTATTGATACTGGCAATGACGTTCGAGATGGTAAAGGTCTTCCCACTCCCTGTCACGCCGAGGAGCGTTTGATGCATGTCTCCCCGCTTCAATCCCTCGGTCAGTTCACGGATAGCCTGCGGCTGGTCTCCGCTCGGCTTGTAATCCGACACTAGTGAAAATTTCTCGGCCTGTTCTTCCGATGTTCGCACTACAGTTCCTCGATCTTCTTTCTTCCCGCAAATCCGTCATTCAAATGGTGCCAGAAGTTGATGTCGTTTTCTCCCACCTTCCAGCAAAGAAACACTTCCTCTCCGCCCTTCCGGAGATGGGGAAAATCGATCAGACCATCCTCCATCCCCTTCACGACGATACCTTTGCTTTCCAGTTGCATGAGAATCTCGACGAGGGTTTCCATCTCCGCCGGAAAACTCCCGTCACCGTTCGGCCCCATGCCACCAAAGTATTGGTGTCGACGAACATCCCACCCCCTGCTGTCCAGAATCTTCTTGAGTTCCGCCATCTTGCTCGCGAGGGCGTGCACCATGGTCAGTTCCTTGCGTGCTTCTTCAACAGTAAAGTGTTTTGCATATTGGTGCTTCTTCATTCCTTCACAAAGGTAATGAGGTTTCTCTTAAATAATTCCTGAATAAACAGAGTCAATCGTCCTTCCAGCGGTTCTATCGAATCGCCGAATCTTGTTCGAAGACTTACAGCTATTTCGTTGATGGTAGTGCCACCATCGCAGGACCGGTAGACGAAGGAACCGAATTCATCCAGATTCAACTTATCCTCTTTCTGGACAGCAATGCGTGAAAAACATTTCCCAAAAAGACTGTCCCTGAAGCGTGGGATCACTAATCGGATTCCATTTTCAATGTCGTGTCGTTCTTCAAAGGCATAGAGCCCGACCGGCCTTCTTTTCATCAGCTCTTCCATCGGAATCTACGCTTTTGCCTTCTTTGCATCGGCCGATCCCCTAAACAAGATATACCCAAGGACGGCGAACATCAAGATTGGCAGGACGTCATTGTTCCAGAGGAACGGAAGAAATCTATAACCGAACGCGATGGGAAGAGGAAGACCTGTCTCATCATCGACGAAGCCGGGGATGAAATTCAGGAACGCCCCCAGGACGCCGAGCAGGGCACCACCGGCGATCAAGCCCGAGGAAAGCAGCGTTCCTTCGCTTTCATCAGCCGCATCGGGTTTCCGTTTGTACCGCTTGTCCGCGATCTTTCGAATGATGCCGCCGACAAAAATCGGAAATGTTGATGACAGCGGTAGATAGAAACCGACCGAGAAGGTCAATGAATGCATTCCGATCAATTCCATGAACAGCGCAATGCACGCACCGATGATGATGAGTCCCCATGGAAGTTTCTGCTCAAGCAAACCGCTGATCAGAACGGCCATCAGGTTTGATTGTGGAGCCGGGAGATCCTGCGTTCCGATTCCATCGATGCGTTGATACTTCGCCATCATCGTCGATGGATCAACAAGGTAATTCCCGGGCGCAATTCCTTCGACGTCAACCACTTTCACAAAGAGGTAGTTGTTCCCATCCTTGCCAACAATGGACTCTGCCCGATCAGTCATCTCTGCCTGAACCGTGAACGGTTGTGTTAATGAAACTTCACGTGCAATGCTTTCATTCAACAAGAGCATTGTGATGCCAACGATCGACGCTGAGGTTACGACGCCGATCAGTAATGCAAGCTGCTGCGAGCGAGGCGTCGCTCCAAGCAAGTGTCCGGTCTTGAGATCCTGCGCAGTTGTCCCGGCATTACTAATGGCAATACACACCACAGCACCAACGATCAACGCCAGATACGTATACGACTGACCGCTCCACCCGACCGCAAGGAAAATCAAGCACGTACCGATCAATACGGCAATCGTCATCCCGGAAAGAGGGCTGGAGGAAGAACCCACGATCCCGGTGATCCGAGCAGAGACAACAGAAAACAGAAATCCAAAAAGAACAATAAGAATTGCCCCAAGGAGATTCATCTGGAAAACGGGAACAAGCCAGATAAACACTGCAATCAGGAGTGACCCAATACCCACCACAGTAATTGGCGTGTCATGCTCCGTACGAAGAATCGCAGATCCTCCTCCGTTTTCCCCACGCTCAAGTGTTAGCTGGCGTATTGACGAGCGAAGCGAATCGAGAATAGCAGGTGAGGCCCGCAGCAGACCGATAATGCCGCCGGTTGCCACTGCGCCGGCCCCCATATAGCGAATATAGTATCGCCATATGTCGCTCGTTGTCATGTCGCCGATCGGAATCGGGCCTGGATAGATGGGTGTTGTCACTGCTTGACCGATGAAGGCGATGATCGGCGAGATGATGAATGACGCCATTAAACCGCCGCCGACCATTATCAACGATGTCTGCCAACCGATAATATATCCTACTCCCATGAGCTCAGGAGCCGCATCCATCGCCCACGAAGAGCCGCGATAGAATGGAATATGCTTCTCAACACTCGGCTGCCAGAATCCGAAGAGCGTCGGAAATGCTTTCCATACGGCGCCGAGATAGATGCCGCGAAAGATCTTTGTTGCGGATGTGCCGCCGACTTCTCCCGCTTTAATGATTTCTGCGCACGCGGTGCCTTCGGGAAATCGGAGCGTATCGTGTTCCTTAACGATTAGATATCGCCGGAGCGGGATCATCATCAACACGCCGAGAACCCCGCCGGTGAGAGCGATCAGCAGCGTGATGGACATTTGCAGCGGGAATCCGAGAAAGATCAGCGCCGGCACGGTAAACACCACCGCCGCCGCAATCGATTCTCCGGCCGAGCCAACGGTCTGCACGATGTTGTTTTCCAACACCGTATTGCCATGCATCTTCTTCAGAATCGTTATTGCCATGACTGCGATAGGAATCGATGCCGAGGTTGTCAGTCCAACACGAAGACCCAGGTAGACCGAAGCGGCCCCAAAGACAATTCCGAGAATCGCTCCAAGCACAATACCACGGAGGCTCAACTCAAGAACCGATTTCTCAGGAAGAATGTATGGCGTGAATGGCTTCACCGCCTCGCTCGAAGCATTATGCATCGTCGACTTCTGATTTGTGGGGTATGAAGGGAATTGATTGCAAAAAGGTAGGAAAAATCAGGGAATTATCCACAGGACAAAAGGGGGAGTGGCTATTCGGAACCTTGATGGGATTTCAATGAATCATCGCCGCTTTTGCCATCGTCGTCAGAGATGCTTTAGAAGAAAATCCGTAATCAAAGTGTACAGGTGTAGCCCGCGCACGCTGTGCGTCTTGCCAGGGTAAAACATGGTGCTCACCTGTTTTCGCTGGCGGATAAGTTCGTCCACAAAAGCAATCGTGTTCTGCCAGTGTACGTTATCGTCCTCCGTGCCATGCACAATCAAGAGATTCCCTTTTAGTTCACTCGCGTGCGTTATGGGAGAAGATTCTTCATAGCCGTTCGGGTTGCTCTCAAGACTTTTCATGTAACGTTCAGTATAGATCGCATCGTAGTATCTCCAGTGTGTTACCGGAGCCCCCGCAACGCCAACCTTGAAATACTCCGCGCCGAGGGTCATCGCCATACAGGTCATGTATCCACCATAACTCCATCCCCATATCCCAATCCGCGTGCTGTCGATATACGGAAGCGACGCAAGATATCTCGCCCCTTCAATCTGATCATGCGTCTCCCACACGCCGAGTTGCTTGAGCGTTGTCTGCATGAAGTCTCTCCCCCTTGCCCCCGTGCCGCGGTTATCGATGCTCACGATAAAATATCCATTCTGCGCGAGTAATTGATACCAGTAAAACGAAGTGCTCCCCCACATGTTTTTCACCGTCTGCGAACCGGGGCCTCCGTAGACAAACATCAATACGGGATATTTCTTTTTCGGATCGAAGTCATGCGGCTTGATCATCCAGCCATTAAGAGCAACGTTGTCCAACGTGGTGAAAGAGAAAAACTGCTGTTCGCTGATGGCGTAGCCTCTCAACACATCTCGAGTATTCTCCACGAGGGTCGCAACGCGCGTGCCATCGTTGGTGTAGATAGCTGATTGGGAAGGGCGCGTTGTGCTGGAGAAGGCGTCAAGGTACACCAAAAAATCGGGTGACAGAGAGATATCGTGAGTCCCCGGCTCTTTCGTAATCGTCGTGGTCCGGGAGCCATCCAGCCTGACTGAGTAGAGATGCCGTTCGAGCGGTGAGTTTTTTGTTCCTACAAAATAGACAAGCCGCCTTCGTTCGTTGACCTCAAGAATCTCGGTCACTTCCCACTCACCCTTCGTCAGCTGTTTCACCAGGGTGCCGTCGAGGTTATAGAGATACACATGATTGTACCCGTCACGATTGGATGTCCAGATGAACTGCTCTGTCCTCTCAAGAAACCTGAGGTTGTTGTGAACGAAGATCCAACCATCAGAAGTTTCCTCCAACACTTGAGTCACGGAGCCGGTCTCGATATCCGCAAGAAGAAGTTGTAGCGTATCCTGCATCCGGTTAATTTTTTGAACGGACAAGACTTCGGGATTGCGTGTCCATTGAATACGAGGGACATAAACATCCTTTGTGGGGCCGAGGTCAATCCATCGCACGTCGCCGTCCGCAACATTCACGACACCAATCCGTACTTCCGCGACAGGGTCCCCGGGCTTGGGATACTTCATCATGCGGAGGTCGGCATGAGCGCTGTCCCTTGGATACCGAACGATGGGGAACTCCGGCTCATTGGAAACATCAAGGTGCCAAAAGGCAATTCGTTTACCATCGGGAGACCACTCCCATCCGGTAATGACCTTAAACTCCTCCTCATACACCCAATCGAAATTGCCATTCAGGGTTTCATCGGAACCGTCAACGGTCAATTGCTTTTCAATTCCTGACTCGACGTCCACTACGAAAATATTATTGGAACGGACGAATCCAATAGAATTCCCATCCGGAGAAAATTGGATGATGGATTGTGGTTCATCTGTGTTTGTGAGGAGTCGAAATGTTTTCGCCTCGATATCGAACAGGCCAAAATTTCCCCCGGTCTTTGTCCTTCGTGCGGGAAGGGTCCCGGTCACAAGAATCGAGTGTTCATCGGGTGACCAAACATAGGCTCCAATCCGGAATACCTCAGTGCTATCGTTGGCCTTCAGAAGTCGGCCATCAAGAACGAGCTCTCGCTCACCATCGGAAAAGTCAAGCGTGTAGATTGATCGGAAGGTCGAAACCGTATCCAGATAGGAGATCTTCTTTCCCCCATCAACCCACTCCACACCAGAGAGAGATTTCTGGCTGAAGGTTGTTGAAGAAAAGATCTCCTCAAGATTCCACTTGTTCTCCTGCGCCGGGGATGGGGAGAAAGCGCCAAGCAGGAGAAGAACGAGAGGAATGATGCGATATTGAGTCGGCATATGCTGCTCAATCATAAAATTCATAGCATAAAATTCATCGCGTGGTCTCAACAAAAAGGGCGCCGCTGCGAAGCAGCGCGCCCCTTGTCGATTACTGCGGTACGTTACCCTTCGACCTTTTTCAAACCTGACCGGACAAGCATCAAACAGAGGAGGCCAAACATCACGAGCCCGATCAAGTCGGCAGCCGCACCAAGATGCTCCCAGCCGTGAACGCCAACAGAGTCAAGGATGCTCTGGATAAGGGAGATTTCATGCGATTCTCCATTGACCATTGCCATCACACCAATACTACTCAACAACGCTATAAGGATACCGGTAAGCGATCCGCCGGCAACAAGTCCCGTGCTATAAAGCATGCCAGAACTGATTTCCGATTCTTCTTTGGTGCCGGAAATTTTATCCACGAGTGCCTTCATTAACCCACCAACAAAAATCGGGGCCGTGGTTGCAAGAGGCAGGTAGGCACCGACCGCAAAGGACAACGAGCGAATACCGCAGAGTTCAATAACCACAGAGATAAACATCCCGATGAAGACAAGCGCCCAGGGGAGATCTTGCGCAAGAAGACCTTTGATGATCGTTGCCATCAATGTTGCTTGCGGCGCCGCATATCGCGCTGTGCCGATAGCATGTTCAACTCCTTCAAACTGCATTGAATGATCAAGCGTCTGCAGAGTCCACCCGATAACGAACGTTGAAACGACGACCCCGATGAGAAGACCAATCTGCTGGTATATCGGCGTGGCGCCGACAATGTACCCTGTTTTCAGGTCTTGGCTCGTTGCTCCGGCATTTGCCGCTGCAATGCACACGATGCCGCCAACAGCCAACGCCAGCGATTGATAAATGTCGCTTGTCCATCCGAGCGAGACGAAGATCAGGCAAGTTGCCATCAACGTCGCGATTGTCATTCCACTAATGGGGTTTGATGAAGAACCGATAATGCCAACAATCCGAGAACTCACCGTTACGAAGAAGAATCCAAAGACAACTACCAGTATCCCCATGATGAGTGTTCCGGGGAAGGTTCCGGGAAGTTGCGGAAGAAGAGCAATGATAAGGACAAGGATCAAGGACCCGACGATTACGTATGTAATCGGAATATCACGTTCCGTGCGTGATTGCGCCTTTCCGGATTTGAGATCCTTCAGACTGGAGAAGCTTTCCTTGAATGCTGAAACTATTGTGGGAAGAGTACGGATAAGAGTAATGAGTCCCGCAGCGGCAACCGCACCTGCTCCAATGTAGCGAACATAGCCGCGATAGATTTCTCCGGGAGACATTTCAGAAATCAGCTTGCCTGCCCATCCGGGTTTTAGTGCCATCTGCAATCCATCGCCGAAGAAGGTAATCATCGGAATGAGCATCAACCAGGAAAGCACGCCACCCGCGACGATGGTGCCGGCGATTTTCGGTCCAATAATATATCCCACACCAAGATACTCGGGAGTAATCTCGCCATTTACCGTTGCATTCGGATAGACCGAGGATCGAGAGGTGACGTATGCCGGAACATCTTTCCAGAGACCCACGACACTCATAAGGGTCTTGTAGGCAAAAGCAATGCCGAGGCCGGCAAACACTTTTCCCGCCATCGATCCCCCCTTTTCTCCCGCCACCAGGACCTCGGCACATGCAGTCCCTTCAGGATATGGAAGAAGCCCATGCTCTTTTACAATCAGGGATCGTCTCAGCGGCACCATAAACAACACGCCAAGAATACCGCCGACGAGTGCAAGGGTGAAAATGTTGAAGTAGTTGAAGAACGCTTCACCTCCCGTGAGGAATATCAGTGCAGGAATTGTAAAGACGACCCCCGCCGCAACAGATTCGCCCGCCGAGCCAATTGTCTGGACGATGTTGTTCTCAAGAATGGTCGCCTTGCCAAAACGCTTAAACACTGCGATCGCAAGAACAGCGATGGGAATCGATGCCGAGACGGTCAGCCCTGCCCGCAAGGCAAGGTAGACGGTCGCCGCACCGAAAATAATCCCGAACAACGCCCCCAACACAATTGCTTTCGGCGAGAACTCCGGTATCACTTGCAACGCCGGAATGAATGGTTTGAATTCTTTCGATGAATCAGCCATGCTGGCTCCTGTGTTGGTGAATGAGTACGAAGGTGAGGCTACTCAATTATGAATGTGAATTCCAGGGAAAAACAATGCTTCTGAATACCTGGCCTGCAACCTGTGGGTTTTCTCTGAAACGTCGAATGGAGTAGCCATACCAATCTTTTCCAAATGGTACGTAGATACGCATGCGGTGACCGGCCCGTACAATGGAATCGCGAAGATCCTTCCGTACGCCAAGCAGCATTTGGAATTCATATTCATTGTGCTGCAAATTCATTTCACGAATGATTTGGAACGCCGATTCGACAAGTGGCGTATCGTGGGTGGCGATTCCCACGTAACATTTCCCTTCGAGCATTGTCCGCAATAACGAAACGTAGTTCTTGTTTATTTCGTCATATTCCTTGAAAGCAATTTCGGGCGACTCATTGTAAATCCCCTTACACAAGCGAACGTTAGACTTTGTTGGAACAAATTTGGCCGTATCCGCCGCGCTCCTCTTCATATACGCCTGCAGAACAATCCCGACATTCTTCATTTCCTTGCTCAGTTTGGTGTAAATGTCGATCGTGTCCGTCGTGCAGGTAGAGTCCTCCATGTCTATACGCACGAAATTATTCAGCGAGCGGGCAGTTTGAACGATTTTTCTTGTGTTGTCAAGACAGAAACTTTTGTCCAGCTTGAGTCCGATGGAAGACAGCTTGACGGATAGATTCGCGTCGAGTTTTTCCGATGCAATGCGACGCAGGACATCTTCCGATTCAACCACAGCCGCCGTCGCTTCTTCGCGGGTCGTAATATCTTCACCAAGAACATCAAGGGTTGCCATCATCCCCTGCTCGTTCAACTGGCGTACCACGCCAACAGCTTCATCCAGAGTTTCTCCAGCGATATATCGATTCGCGAATCGACGAACGATTTGTTTTGGGACTGCCGGGACAAACGCAACAACAAGCCTGTTGAAAATATTCATAATTTGGGAAAAGAGTGCGCCGTTGCTACGTTCTGATTGCACCGATGGCTTTCAGCAGGTCGTGAGGATTGCGAGAGGCCGGAATCCTTATTTGGTTGCCCCATGTTTCTACGCAATTGGACCAATGAAGAATAAGCCTGCGGGTTGTTCGGGAAAGATTGCATAGAACAAATGGTTGTTCCTAAGCAACACGCGCAAATATAGAAATCACTCATCTGAAAATCAAGGCAAAACCCTCGGGCATCATCCGAAGATCGCATTCACAAGCCACACCGACACCACGACGCTGGCGAAATCTGCAACAAGTCCAGCCGGGACCGCATGTCGTGTTTTGCTTATTGAGACAGACCCGAAATAGACGGCGATGACATAGAACGTCGTCTCACCGCTTCCCATCATCACCGATACCATGCGACCAATAAGAGAGTCCGCGCCATGAACTTTGATTATTTCCGACATCACGCCCAAGGCACCGCTTCCCGAAAGAGGACGCATCAACGCCATCGGAAGAGTTTCCGCCGGCATCCCGATCAATGACGTAATGGGCGAAATAGCGATACCAAGCAATTCCATTGCACCGCCGGCACGGAAAATGCCAATTGCGACCAACATCGCAACGAGGTATGGAATGATCCTAACACCAACGTTGAATCCCTCTTTCGCACCTTCCACAAATGCTTCATAGATCTTCACATTCTTCACCGCCCCGTAGACAACCACAAACAGGACAAGCCCCGGAATGGCAACGACGGAAACGACTTCAATGAGAGTAATGATTGTGTCCATCATGCCTCCAACTGTTTCTTATACACAGGAAGCTTGGCAAGAGCCTTTACGACAATCACTCCGACAATTGTTGAAAATGCAGTAGCAAGAATGACGGGACCGATGATCTCTGTCGGGTTCGTAGAACCGGAAGCAGCTCTGATAGCAATGACTGTTGCCGGAATAAGCTGCACATTACTCGTATTGATCACGAGAAAGGTGCACATCGCATTCGTTGCGGTCCCTGCTTTCTTGTTGAGTGTATTCAATTCTTCCATCGCTTTCAAGCCGAACGGCGTCGCAGCGTTTGAAAGTCCAAGCATGTTTGCGGAGATGTTCATAATCATCGCCCCCATCGCCGGATGATCGGCGGGAACATCAGGAAACAGGCGCGTGGTAATCGGACGAAGCGCCTTCGCAAGAAGCGCTATGAGACCAGCCTGCTCTGCGACCTTCATCACCCCCAGCCACAACGCCATAATGCCAATGAGGCCGATCGCAAGAGTCACCGCCGTTTTTGCGGAGCCTATGATTCCTTCATTTGTAACTTTGTTGAGTGCTGGATATCGTTCAGACGCACCGGGTCCCGGGTCATGCGTCAGGTCGTGGCCAAGTGCCACGCCGATTCCAATGACAATCAACGCAAGCCATATGTAATTGAGCATAAGAGGGTGGTTGCTAGTGAATGCCACTTACGAGAAGTGGATGAGTTAGAAACGAATTTGAAGCCTCAGTGCAGCGCTTGCCGTTGGAAGAAAGCTTCCTTCGGGAATAACTCGGATCGTCAAATCCTCGCTCACATTAAAATCGTACAGAGCCGCGTCAACGTAGGCATCCGCAAGGTTGGCAAGGTACATGATAAAGAAATACCACGTGAATGTATCCCGCTCTCGCTTGTAAAAATCGCGAGCGGACAGATATGTCGAGTTTCCGCCGGGATTTTCTGCGGTGACACTCTGTTCGTATAGAAGGCGATAGTCCTTCGCTCGATTGTTGTTACTGATCCATTGCGCGACGAAGTAAGTCCCCAGGCCAAGAAACACTGGAACCTTCCAGTACGATTCTGTATACGCCTGACCAGCTCCCGGTAAGACGGCAGAGAGGATGAGTGCAACGGCTGTCGATTTCGTTGCCGGCGTTATGGACGTGCTGTCCGGAGACGGAGCGCTGCTCTTCTGTTCGAAAAGAGAATCGGCTGACGATTGAGCGAAGAGGACGGTTTGCGACAGTAGAGAGAAGAGAAGAAATCCAGAAATCCTGACCACTGTCGAGGCCAAATTCACGTGGCAACCACACCAACTGCTTCGATTTCAACACGCACGTCTTTAGGAAGGCGGGCGACCTCGACGGTGGAACGTACCGGCGGGTTCGCCGAAAAAAATTCGGCGTACACTTCATTCATTGCAGCAAACTCATTCATGTCCTTCAGGTAAACTGTCGTCTTGATGACGTTGCTGAGGTTCGATCCAGCCGCTTCGAGAATTGCCTTCAGGTTCTCCAGAACTTGTTTCGTCTGCTCTTTGATGTCTTTCCCGACAGGTTCGCCGGTTGAGGGGTTCAGAGCAATTTGGCCGGCTGTAAAAACGAGGTTCCCTGCGATCACTCCCTGGCTGTACGGTCCAATCGCGGAAGGCGCGTTCTTCGTGGTAACAATAGTGCGTGTCATAGGCTCGACCGCGTTAATGAACAACGTCCGCGGTGAGAAGATCGAGAATTCGTTCAAGGTCGTCGCCCGAATAATACTCGACGATGATCTCACCCTTTCCGTCGGTCATTTGCTTCAGTTGGACTTTTGTTCCGAGCCGTTGGCGGAGCCTTTCTTCAATGGCGCTCATTGCGCTATCGTGGTACCCTAGGGAAGCCTGCAGACGGAGAGCTTTTTTCTTCCCTTTCCCCGATTCACGCGCAAGTCGCTCTACCTCACGGACGGAAATTCCCTTCTCACGAACCTTTGCAAAAATCTGATTCTGTACTTTGCTGTCCTCAATACTCAAGAGCGCGCGTGCGTGCCCTGCACTCAGCTCACCCTTGCGGAGCGACATCTGAATTGCCTCCGGGAGACGCAACAACCTCAGGGAGTTCGTCACGGTAGAACGATCTTTGCCAATGCGGTCCGAGACCTGTTCCTGGGTGAGGCTGCATTCCTCAAGGAGTCGCTTGTAGGAAATCGCTATCTCAATCGGGTTGAGGTGCTCGCGCTGGAGGTTTTCGATCAGGGCAAGCTCCAGCATCTCTTCATTCGATGCAATGCGAATAATGTAGGCGGGAATTTGTGCGAGTCCTGCTTCGCGCGCGGCCCGCACGCGGCGCTCGCCGGAAATCAGTTGATACCCATCCTCTGTGCGACCAACGGTAATCGGCTGGATGATACCTTTCTCCTGAATTGAGCGCCGGAGCTCATCAAGGGCAACGGGATCGAAATCGGCCCGCGGCTGGTAGGGGTTCATATGTATCTTGTTGATGTCGATGCCGGCAATGATTTGGTCTGTTACTCCGTCATCCTGACGCGTGGGGGAGGGCGCCTGGATTGGTTGTATTGGCCGGGGTATCAATGACGCCAATCCCCTGCCAAGAACTTGTTTTCCTTTTGACATAGTTCTTCCCTGATTTGTGAACAATGTTATACCGTGATCACCTGATGGTGGTTGTTCACCAGTACTTCCTGTGCAAGCTCCATGTAGTTCCTCGTCCCTGAGGAAGTTGCGTCGTACAAAATAATGGGTTTGCCAAAGCTCGGGGCTTCACTCAAGCGAACGTTTCGCGTGACAACACATTTCATCACCTTCTCCCCGAAATACTTTTTCACTTCATCAATAATCTGGTTCGAAAGGCGCAGACGGCTGTCATACATTGTCAACAGCACCCCTTCGATGTCAAGCGACTCATTTAACTGGCGTTTGACCATATTGATCGTGTTCAGGAGCTGACCCAATCCCTCGAGCGCATAATACTCGCATTGCACCGGAATCAACACTGAGTCCGCGGCAGCGAGAGCATTCAGTGTCAGGAGACCGAGGGAAGGCGGGCAATCGATGATGATGAACTCGTACTCCTCACGAATTTCCGCAAGTGCGGATTTCATGCGGGTCTCCCGTTCATCCAACTGCACAAGTTCAACTTCTGCACCCACCAGGTTGATGTGGGAAGGAAGAACTTCGAGAAATGGCATTGCTGTCTGATGAATTGCCTGGCGGGCACCGACTTCTCCGAGCAGCATTTCGTACGTGCTGCGTCCCTCGTGTGTTTTGTCTACGCCAACGCCGCTCGTCGCGTTTGCCTGTGGATCAGTGTCGACGAGGAGAGTCTTTTTCTCCGCCGCCGCAATACATGCCGCGAGATTAACAGCGGTAGTCGTTTTCCCAACCCCACCCTTTTGATTAGCAATTGCAATTACTTTACCCACGAGACTCCTTTATCGAATTCCAGCAGCAACAAGCATCACGAGGATAGCGAGTCCAACATTGATGCGCCCGAATTGATTCATGCGGAGAAAGAGCATCCTTGCATCATCCGGGTGATCAGATTCTCCGTCTAATGCTGCATCCAGACGCTTGAACATGCGAGAGTATCCATAGGAAAAGAAAATCATCGACAGAAACAGAATTTGCTTGATCGCCAGAAGCACTGACCATTCCGATTCAAATCGAAAAAAAACATATCGTGGATCGAACAGAAGAAGTCCGATGCCGGTCACCAAAATCGTCCACACGCTCATCCATATGAAGGGAAGGAACCGGCGAAGAATGTTCCTCAATACCGGAGAAATTGTTCCGTCACCTTCTTGTGTGACGGGCAGTGTTACTGCCGCCTGGTACATCAAACCTCCGAACCACACGACCACCGCAAAGAGATGGACGCTTCTTGTTGCCCAAAGAACAAACTCTATGTGATCGGATAGCAATAGGAGGTTCGACTGGCCGTGAAACGGCGTGAAACGCCTGGATTGTTGAGAAGATAGTCTTTTTGAGGTTGGTATGCAACGACTGAATGCAGTCGCGATGTGTTACTTTTTCTTCGGGTCTTCGAGATGATGTTTGACAACCCGTGCTTCGCGAATGAAAATGACTTCTTCCGCAATGTTCGTTGCCAGATCGGCAACGCGCTCAAGATTGCGACTCACGCGAATGATCTCCAATGCCTCTTCGACCATCTTGGGATTTTTGCGAATCGCTTCGACAAGTTCGTTCACAACCTTCTTGTTGAGTTCGTCAATCAGGTCATCGTTCTTCAATACTGCAAGACACAGAGCAGTGTTCGAGTGGATGAATCCGTCGATTGAATCGCGAAGCATTGCTTTGGTAATCTGAGACATTTGAGGAATATCCACCACCGGTTCAATCGTTGATATTTCGGAAAACTTTCTCGCCGATTCAGCGATGTTGACGGCATGGTCACCAATGCGCTCAAGATCATTATTGATCTTCGACGCGGCGAGAATAAACCTGAGATCCGTTGCAACTGGTTGCTGCAGGGCAAGGAGGTCGACAACCGCCTGGTCAATTTCTACTTCCATTAAATTGATCGCAGTATCCTGGTCAACGACTTGTTGCGCGATGCTTGGTTGCTTTTCAAGCATTGCCCGGATCGACTTTGCAATTGCATCCTCCGCAAGGCTAGACATCTTGATGAGGAGGGTCTTGAGCTTTTCTATTTCTTGTTCAAAATGGCGTTGCATAGTTAACCGAATCTCCCTGTGATATAGTCTTCTGTTTGCTTTTTCTCAGGCGTCGTAAACAACGATTTCGTTTTCCCAAACTCGATCAATTCCCCCAAATAGAAAAACGCAGTTAAATCGCTAACTCGGGCAGCTTGCTGCATATTGTGTGTGACAATTACAATAGTGTACTTGTCCTTCAGTTCAAAGATAAGCTCTTCGATTTTTCCCGTCGCAATCGGATCCAAAGCACTGGCTGGCTCATCCATTAAGAGGACATCGGGATTAACGGCGAGAGCGCGTGCAATACAGAGCCTTTGCTGCTGGCCTCCAGAGAGAGAAAGGGCGCTCTTTTTCAACTCATCTTTCACTTCATCCCAAAGTGCTGCACGACGCAGACTGGTCTCAACGATTTCGTCGAGAGCGGCACGGTTCTGCATGCCATTGATCTTCGGTCCATATGCGACATTTTCATAAATGGATTTCGGAAATGGGTTGGATTTTTGAAAAATCATGCCAACCCGTTTCCTGAGCTCGACAACATCGATATCGTCCGCGTAGATATTCATTCCGTCCAGCAATACCTGTCCCTCCGTACGAACGTTTTGGATCAAATCATTCATCCTATTCAATGATCGTAAAAAGGTCGATTTGCCGCATCCAGAAGGTCCAATGAACGCGGTGACCCTGTGCGCGGGTATGTCAAGCGAAATGGAATGAAGGGCCTGTTTTTCACCGTAGAAAAGATTAAGACCATGCGTCGCTACCTTTGTAGTCATTTTTACGGTAAGTGTCATCATTAAGCTCTCGTTACACGACTTCGGAGACGGGACCGAACGAAGATGGCGCTGAAGTTCAAAACGAACGTCAGAAGCAGCAACACCAGTGTCGTTGCGTACTGAATGCCCTCGGTCGCCTCGACATTTGTCGATTGTGTCGACATGATATAAATATGGTATCCCAGTTCCATAAACTGATCGGAGAGTCCACTGGGTAGCTCCGGAAGAAAGTATGCCGCACCGGTGAAAAGAATCGGAGCGACCTCCCCCGCCCCCCGGCTGACCGCGAGAATCGCTCCTGTGAGAATTCCTGTGAGAGAATTTGGGAGAACAACTTTCCATATGGTCTGCCATTGCGTTGCCCCAAGCGCCAGACTCGCAGCACGCAACTCTTGCGGAACGGCTTTGATGGCTTCTTCGACAGAGACGATGACAACTGGCAAAGTAAGAATCGCCATCGTGAGACTGGCCCAGAGAATATTCGGCTGCGACCATTTCACTTGAATGCCATCCGCAAAGATCGAATCCAGTCCCCCACCGACGAATTGAACGAAAAAACCAAGTCCGAACAAACCAAACACAATTGCGGGAACGCCCGCCAGAGTGTTGACGGCAAAACGAATCCCACGTGAGAGATACGATCCTTTCGTGGAATATTCACTGAGATACAATGCAGTGATCGTCCCGATGGGTACACCGGCGATCGACATGGTCAAGACCAACAACACAGTGCCGACAATCGAGGGAAAAATTCCCCCCTTAGTCATTCCCTCCGAGGGAGTTGCGGTGAGAAATTCCCACGACAACGTGCTCCACCCTCCAGCAAGAATCGTCCCCATAACAATAATGACTATGAGGATAACGCCAAAGGAAGCGAACGCAGAAATGGGAACGACCATTTTCCCCAGAGTAAACCGCAGGGGTTTCATGCACCTTCTCCGGTAAATTTTTTGAGGAGTCGGGCACGCACATAACCTTCAGCAATAGCATTCAGCAAGAAGGTAAACAGAAATAAGATGGCTCCCAAGAGAAAGAGGACGTGATAATGCGGATCGCCAACTACCACTTCAGCCATTTCGGCTCCTATCGTAGCCGATAACGTTCTCACCGGATCGGCGATGATGGCTGAAACGATCGGCGCGTTTCCCGTTGCCATCAGGACAATCATCGTTTCTCCGAACGCCCGACCGAACCCGAGGAGAATTGCTGCGAACACTCCGGGTGTTGCGGCGGGCAGCGTCACAAAGAGCGCCGTTTGCCATTGCGTTGCGCCAAGCGCAAGACTTGACTCGGTCATGTGCTTTGGAATAGCAGCAAGCGCATCTTCCGTTACGGTGAAAATAATCGGGATTACTGCCAGTGCCATCGCGGCGCCGCCCACAAGTGCATTTAACCGGTATGGATATCCTAACGTGCTCTGAAGAATTGATGCGAGCTGGACAAGTGCAAAGAACCCGATGACCACTGAAGGAAAGCCCGCCAGAATCTCAATTGACGGCTTGAGAATTTCTTTCGCCCAGCGAGGCGCAAAGGAAGAGATGAAAAGAGCTGCAAGGATTGCAATGGGAATGGCAATTGCCATCGCGACCAACGTCACCTTCAAGGAACCAATAACCAGGGGAATGATCCCGTATTTTGGGCTGGATGAAACAGGCTGCCAGGTGAGTGACAGTAAATTTGAAAGGCTGAGATCGTGCGATTCTTCCGGTGATTCCTTTGCTTTCTTTGTTTCTTCCGCGGCGAGGTCTCGGCTCGCTTCTCCAAGAAACTCTTCTCCATATGTCTCCTCTTCCTGCACGCGTACATCCAACACTCCTGCCGGTTGTTCCGGCATGAAGAACACCGGCAATGCTTCACGAAATACGAAAATGGTAATCAGTGCGATAAACGCCAGGGAAACGAATGCTGTTGCCTTGATAATTTTTTCTGCTACAAAGTCGCCGGGCCTGAATTTTTTCTGCAAACCTACCGAGTCATTCCTGTTAGTTCCGCCAGTTGACTTCCCGTTTGAACGTTTAGTGATTGGCGAGTGCTTCTCTCTTGATGAAACCCCAACGCCATGGTGCGAAGCTGTCTCTTTTTCCTTTCGGGAGGTCATTCAATCGATCTGATTGGAAAATACCCAACCTCTGCAACAATCTTCTGACCTTCTTTGCTTAACGTCCAGTCAATGTATTTTTTGATCGCGCCTGCCGGCTTCTTGATAACATACATGTAAAGAAACCGACTAATGGGATAGTCGCCCGACTTAATTGATTTCAAGTCCGGCGTTAGGGCGGGTGATTTCGTGTCTTTTTTCACTGCGACGTCACGCACACCCTCCGCATAAGCCGCCCCACCGAAGCCAATGCCAAACTTATCCTTCGCCACAGCATTCACTACTGCACCAGTTCCCGGAAGGCTTAATGCGGATGACGCGAAGTCTTCATCACTCAGGACTTCTTCTTTGAAATACACGTATGTCCCTGAGTTATTCTCCCTACTGTACAAGATGATCTTTGCATCAGGCCCACCCACTTCTTTCCAGTTGGTGATTTTTCCAGTGAACATCTTCTTCACCTGATCGAGGGTGAGTTCCTTTACCGGATTTGATATATGAACATAGACGGCAATACCATCGAGGGCACATTTGATTTCAATTCCACGGGAGCCGTATTTCTCAGTCAGCTTCGCGCGCTCGCTATCCTTAATTTTTCTGGATGAATTACAAATCTCAGTCGTTCCGTTAATCAGGGCTGCGATACCGGTCCCCGATCCGCCGCCTGTTACCTGCAAAACAACGTCCGGGTTCTCGGCCATGAATTTTTCTGCCCATCGCTGTGCGAGAATGACCATCGTGTCGGAACCTTTGATCGTAATTCTTTCCTGTGCGTTCATAGGACCGTTCATAAGCGCAGCCACGAGAGGCAAAATAAAGAGATGTTTCATTGGTTCTCCTTTGAGTGTTTGTAGAGATTAGAAAGCGACCTGCATACGCAGGGTAAAGATATCGTCTTTGAGATTGCTTGTGTACCTGGTGATACTTGACGCTGAACTAAGTTCTTCGTTTTGAATAACTTCATAGTAGAACACGAACTTCACCTGGCTATCCCAATGATGGATGAAGCCGAAACCGAGTGTGCTGAATTTGACGTCTGCCGGAGTGAGGTTGCTGGAAGCGATAAAATCGGCAGCTCCTGCGTCCGTGTTAGGATCATAGACATCGTACTTGACAACGATTTGGTTTTGTGATCCGAGATTTTGAACAAGGTTCACATACCAACCCAGGAGATTTCTCTGATAGAGATCACCCGAAGGCTGACGCGATGGGCTAACCGTGGAGCTACTGGTTCCGGGCTGCTTACCAGCGACTACTTCTCCGCGAATAGAGAGCGTTCCCAACGATGGAAGTTCAGTCGAAAACTGCACATTGCCTCCATAATATGTTCTCTTAAGACCCTTGCCGAGATTATCCGCTGAGGTCATCTCAAGAAATCCATCGCTCGAAGGATTAAACACCGTTTGTGTTCCGCTTGCCACTTTCCCGAAATACCCAGATGCCCCAATTCCCAAATTCGTTTTCTCATCGTCCAGCGGTATAGAAATAGATGCCTGAGTAATAATGTCTTTGAAACTATCATAATCTTCAGTCGATCGTCCCGTCCCATTCATGACACCAAGTTCGATCTCAAGGGAAAGCAGCCCGTTGTCAGGGGCTTTATAGAAAAGTTTAGCACCGATATCGCGCTCTCCCGGAAATAGCGTCTGTGTGGCTCGAGTACGCTCCGGAGATTCTCGCTTTCCTGAAGAAAGCTCAACTTCATATCCAAATGGACGGTTGAACAACCCAACTTGAAGTCCGAACGATCGAAGCCATGGTTCCACGATTACACCATAAATGTCAACTGGTATGACACTCCCGGGAGTTGCATCAAGTTGGATGACCGCTTGTGTAAGTCCTTTTGTGTACGTCGCTTTCACTCGTCCACGACGTATGTCAAATTCGTTGTTCGCATTCCTTGCGAATACACCGCCAGAGAACTGACCGGCTTCAGTTGCGGCAAGGCTATCATCTCTGCGAACACGAAACTGCGGCTGAAAATATCCACTGAACTTAAGGCTCGATTCCTGATTCGTCTTTATTTGATCATCACCGGCGACAGATGGTTGTCCAATCGCGAACAATTGGAGCACTCCAATGATGAAAAATATTGCTTGTCTCGTGAAGAGATCCTTTCTGACCCAAGAGGTGTCTGCAATGAGGAAAAAAAACGAGGCTTGTTTCTGACCCAAGCGCTCTAAATATGCACAATTAACGTTTCCTGAGTGTTACCCCAATGTTAACAAATTGTAAAATCACTGCTATCGTCGCTCTTCTAAAAAAGCGAGGCCCCTCATGCAGGGGTCAGCGCTGCTGGGGGCCTCTATCCTTCCTTTAAAGAGGGAGGAAGGATTACTACTTCATCAGCATCATCTTTTTTATCTGAGTCGAACCGTTGGTCGACAGAGAATAGAAGTAAGTACCCGACGACAGTTTCGATGCGTTGAACTCAGCCTGATAGTTACCAGCCGTGAGATCTCCTTCGACGAGGGTGGTGATTTCGCGCCCAAGGATGTCATATACTTTTAATACAGCATTACCGCTGCTCGGCACGCTAAAATTGATCACTGTTAAAGGATTGAATGGGTTTGGGTAGTTCTGCTCCAAAACGAACATCAAGGGAAGTATTCCACCAACCTCTTTCACATCAGTTGTGTACCCCGTATTCTGGGGATCAAAGTTCGTCCAACCCGCTGTCCATTGCTGGGACATCGGCAGAGAAGGATCAAATGCCCCCCGATAGGTTACGGTTGTGAAACCCGAGAGATATGAGTTTGCAAAACTTGCAGAGCCGATGAGTTCAGATCCCGTTGCGGGCACCGGATTAGGATTATTCAAATCACTCATGTCTGTCAAACCAATGATGTTAGGCAGTCTGATCGCCGACCCGATGTTGTTGTATGCAGGGTTATCAAACCATGTTTGCACTCCTGACCATCGACTGATGTCGTGTGCAAACCCAGCGGTTCCACCTGGTGGAGTTGTTGTCGCTTGGATACTAACATTGCGCCATTGGAGTGTGTCGGAATTTGCCGCTGCAATCGTATTTACATCCCGAAGGCTTAATCCCCACGGATAGCCCATGATAACTGAGTTATAAAGTTTCTGTCGCGTCGATCGGCGCATTACCGCACTATATTGGAACGAATTGCCGATTGGGGGTGGAACATTAGCGTTCGTGCGCTCCGGACCGATGAGTGTTACATTGGAAACTATTGCTTCAGTCCATGGAATATCCGTGGATGTTGAAGAACCATCATTGTCCGACTCGAAACCATTGCTCTCTCCCGTGGGATCCCAATAATTTGGATCCTTGAGACCAAAGAGAAACTGTAGCTTTCCTTTGAAACCAAAATCAGTGTCGAAATCATCGTCCGTCCCTCCGAATGCAACCAGGTGTGTTGGGCTCACCGTTCCTCCAAAGAATTCAAAGGAATCATCAAAAGAGTAAGAAACCTGGACATGGTCAATCTCCGTTCCGGATCCAACTCCTCCGCAAGTAAGGCCGTTAATTTCGTTATTTAATTGATAACGAAATCCACCAAACTCAATCCGAACATAACGGAGTATACCGCTATTGTCGTTGGCCACAGATCCACCATAGCTCAGAGACGCATCAATGTTGTTCCCTTCAACGGCTGGTTCAACTTTATTTAGCGGAGCGCGACCGAGCAATACTACGCCGCCCCAATCTCCCGGCGCCCGGAATCCCGGATTTTGGACACTCGTGAACACTATTGGGTCAATGGCTGTTCCCGTCGCAAATACCTGAGCACCGCGACGAACAATAAATGCTGAACCCGTATCACCAAGGATGACGGTTCCGGCAGGGATGGTAAGAGAATAGGTAGAATCAATCTCATATGTGTTAATAAGACGGTACACCGTATCAGCGCTGAGTGTGCGATTAAAGGCCTGATGCGAAATTGTATTCCTTCCTGGGGTTGGAGTTCCGAGAATTTGGGTTGGCTGAGCAAAGACGACATTTGAAAACGTCAACACTGTGAAGAGGATAAAACCGATGTGCAGTTTGTTCATGAAAGGTAGACTCCTTATGAATAGTGGATGAATGAAAGCTCTTTAGAGACTAAGCGAAACACCAAGACCATACGATGTTCCCCGTTCTTGACGAGAAAAGAAGACCTTTTCGCCTCCACTGGTGTAGATAAGATCTTTTCCCTGCAGGTCGCGAATGGTAAACTTGACATTCAATAAGTCGAAGAGCCGACTGGAAATTGCAAGATCTATTACATCCCGAGGTTCCTCGTAAACGTCCTGATCGCGATCATCACCAACGGACGCCAACCGGCGCCCGGAGGTGTTATAAAGTAATTGGATTGTCGCTCCTATAAATGGTTCGGTGAACTGTAGCGAGCCGTTGACTGTCCAGGGCGCTTGTCCTTGCATCGGGCGATTTCTTGTGTCAATAATTGCGTTGCCCTGAGGATCGGTTCGTGCATCTGTATATTCCACTTCCGAATTGACCCGTGTATAGTTCACTCCAACGATGAGGCGTGATAGTTCCGGTGTAACGAAAGCCAGAGACTTTCGCAGTTCTAATTCAAACCCTGAGTTTTTTCCATTCGCTGAATTAAACCAGGTCTGGACATAGCGATCCGGGTTGGGGCGGAGCGCCTCTTCAATTGCATTACTGATCGTCTTGTAGAAGTAACTTGCCGCGACAACTTCTCCGACTCCCGGGAATACTTCAACGCGTGCATCATAATTATGGATGTATGCCCGTTGCAACGCTGCATTACCGGAAACGTTTCTGTCCCGGTTAAAATCGAGATATGCTACAGGAGCAAGTTCTCGGAACTCAGGCCGATTCACAGACTGATACGCCGATAACCGAAGATTGGTCGATGGAAGAGCCAACCAAGTAAAGTTCAGCGATGGGAGAATATCGTTTGTATGAAGATTCGCAAACGCGTTGCTGCTCGTTGCAGCGTCCGTCGACCGAACGTTGTGCTCTGAATTCTCGAGACGTGCGCCTCCGGCAACCCTGAAGTCATTGTTCAAAACCGTGAACGGAACATCGACCATCGCGAAGTACGCGTTCATTCGATGTGTTCCATTATATTGCCCATTGTAGAATGATGATGACACCAGGCTGAGCTTATTTTGTCCGTAATTTTCAGGGCTGAACAAGCTGTCCATCGGAAGAACCACAAGCGCGGCATAATTTGGATTCGAAACTCCCGGCCTGGTCTGTACGGTCGGCAATAGTGTAGAATACGCCTGAATTCCAAACGTTCTCTCGCGAAATTCTGATGCTCCACCGATTTTTAGCTTCGCGTCACCGAGCGAGTAGCTTCCATCAAGCCGGAATCCTCTCGATTTTTCACTGAGGTTCGACCACGTCCGGTAGTTCTCGGCGAGACGAAACAGACCTTGTGAGGTCTGCGTGTATTCAACCTGTTTTCTGTCCGGCTGGTCAGCCTTTGAGGAAGAAACGAACGCCTTCCACTGGATATTCATGTTCCCTAATCCACCGAGGACATGGTCGCCGTTCAGCTGCGATAGATAGAGAGATCGCTGATCCCACTCAATCGACCTGCGTTGGGCCGCGCTGCCTGCAATATTCGTTCCCTGCGATTCCACGAGTGAATTGGTCGCGGATTGATTGTAGCTGTTGTTGAATCCTATTTTGTGTAGCCGATCGAATTGGTAATGCAAATCAATTATCCCTCCCCACAACACATCGAAGGAGCTTTTGCTGCCGGCAAAAACATATTGCGGCATCCCTCCCTGGACAAAGGTCGGACTCTCATCGAATCTTGCGTTCTTGAAAGCACCCTTGTATGAGAGAGCGGCGATCAATCCGAGTTGGTTTTCCCCAAGCAAGAAGCGGTTCCCGTACGAGAGTTGATACGATCCGTCAATGGGCGCGCGCCTGTTGTTTGAAGCATAATTGTTTGGAAGTCTTTCGGCCGCCAGGGCAAGAGGAAGATCTCCAGAAGGGAATGACCTGTTCCCGTTATCGAAACCAAGCCAGTCGGTACCGCCAGATTGCGGAAGTCTTATACCTTTGGTGCTCGACAGAGAGTTATAGGAGGGAGAAAACCCGAGATTGAGGAATTCATCCTGAGGTATATCGAGCGTGTTTATCTGAACCAACCCTCCACTGAAGTCGCCCGGAAGATCAGGAGTGGCGCTCTTAATAACGAAAGTGTTTTCAATAAGTGAAGACGGAACGAGATCGAAGGAAAAGCTCTTCTTGTCGACATCCGTGTCCGTGCTGGTCATGGAGACCCCATTCAGCGAGGTGCTATTGTACCTATCGGTTGCTCCCCGCACCTGAACATATTTATCGTCGACGATTACCACACCGGTGACACGCTTCACCGCATCGCCCGAGGTTGAAGCTGGAGAAAGGCGAATGATCTCAGCACTAATCCCATCGCGCACCGTTGCAGCGTTCTTCCGATCGGCAAGAAGACCGGCTTCACTATCAAGCACTCGCTCGACGGTGACGACAACCTCCTCACCCTGAATCATCTCTTCGGAAATCTCAATATTCAGTTTAAAGGTCTCGTCAGCCGTGACCTTCACGCCGGTGATAGTTTTCGTCGCATAGCCCACGTAGGAAACTCGTAAAGTATATTCGCCAGCCCCAAGATTTGAAATCAAATATCTGCCATTGAGGTCTGTCGTTCCCCCAAATGAGGTTCCTTCGACCAGGACGTTTACGCCGATAAGTTGATCACCCGACTTTTGATCATAAATTATTCCTGTAATTGACCCTGGTGTGCCTCCGTATGCAGAGTAAATCGCCACGAGGACAATTCCGACGACTTTGGCAATGTTTTTCATGAATACTGACCCTAGCATGTGAGTTTGATTGTTGAGATGATCTGGCAGAAGATGGAAAGCATAGATTGGTTTTCCCCCAAAGATAGTGTCCGAAGGTTAAGGGAGTGTGAAGGAAATATTATGAAATTGTAAAGGCTGGAAAAAGAGGCGTGATGGAAGGGAACGAAAACGTCGGGTTAAGAACCCTTAACGGCAATCTCGACGATTTCTCGAAGGCGTTCGATATCAGGAAGATGAATCGGATCGACATATCGAAGCCGGGAGGCAACCTCTATCCTCTGGTTTCGGAAAAGATTGAAAGCCGAAGCAAAAAGCTCAGCGGGACTCTCATACGGATGCCCACCGAACTTCGCATTACCAGAATACTCGCCATCCCGAAAGAGATAGAGCAACGAAGCGTCCCTCAGTTTCTTCCATATCTTGTTCAGAGCGATTTGCGTTGCTGTCGGGAGATAGCGAAACAGAACATGCCCGGTTTCATGCGTAAGAATGGAACAAATTACAGCAGAATCGTTGTAAATCAGAAAGTAACTGCTGGAAAGGTAGATAGTCCGGCCGGTACATCCTGCCTCCCCGAAACTCTCGAACTCGTGGTCAATCGCGAGTGTATCGATCCTGGCATAGTCGGGAAGGAGAGCGTTCATTGAGTCAATAAAGCGACCCGCCATCTCGAGTTCATGACGGTACCTCGTATGAAATGTCGCCGGAGTACTCAGTCTATACAGTTCAACAATGCTGTCAGGTTCAAGCGGGAGCAGTGCATCGAAAGCCCTCAGGGCATTGATCTTTGCCTCAGTGACAACCAGAGGCTCGCGTGTTGATCCACAACCGACGCTCAATAGGACTAATATGACGGAACTAGCCGTCAATGTAGCGATTCTGTTCATCCGGGAGTGGTTGAGAAATCTCGTAGGGCTCATTCTGGAACTATTCGAATGTCTCGCCCGATTCAATCCTGTATCCCCGAAGGAATTCCTCTACTTCCAATGTCTTTCTTCCCTCCACTTGAAGCTCAAGAATGGCAAGAGCCGAATCCGAAGTGGTAATGTTAAGCGAGTTTGCTGAAGCGATAAGTGTACCGGGTTTTCTTCCTGATGCGTCATCGACTAGAGCAGTCTTGTAAATCTTCAACACCTTCCCCCTGTGTCTCGTAAACGCCCCAGGATAAGGAGCTAGACCCCGAATAAAATCTCTCACCCTGCGTGCGGGCTGGTTCCATTGAATCCGACAGTCTTCTTTGAATATCTTCGGAGCGGGAGTTGCAATGTTGTCATCCTGCAAATGTGGTTTTGCCTTCCCTTGTTCGATTAGTTGGACTGTATGAAGAACGATTTCTGCCCCTACCTCCGCAAGCTTGTCGTGCATCGTGCCTGCATTGTCCTGTTCTGTGATTGGAACACGAGCCTGGAGCAAGATATTTCCGGTATCGACCTTCTCCTGTAGAAGAAACGTCGTCACACCTGTTTCTTTTTCACCGTTCATGATAGCGTAGTTGATGGGAGCTGCACCCCGGTATTTCGGAAGTAGCGATGCATGGAGGTTGAACGAACCCAATCGGGGTATCGTAAACACTTCAGGTGGGAGAATGCGAAACGCGACTACGACGATAAGATCTGGTCGGTACGCGCTCAATGTTTCTATAAGCTTTTTCTCACGAAGAGACTGAGGAGCAAGTAGGGTGAGGTTGTTCTTTCGGGCAATTACACCGATGGGGGTGGGAGAAGGTTTCTGGCCGCGACCACGAGGTTTCTCCGGGGCAGTGACAACTGCGGCGACCACGTAGTTGTTGTTCAGGAGAATCTCAAGACTCGGAACCGCAAATTCCGGAGTTCCCATGAATACAATTTTTAGTCCTCCGGCTCCCGTTTCTGTTGACACATCAAATCTTCTTTTCTTCGACAAGCGGTGTTACGATGGGATACGGGACATCACATTCTCCCTTCCGAATGTTATTCAATCGTCCCCGAAGCAGCTTCTGCTTTATTTTGGAAATATGATCAGTAAAGAGGATGCCATCGAGATGATCAATCTCGTGAAGAATGACCCTACCGAGCAAATCACTTGACGTCAATTGACAATCATTCCATTCAATGTCCTTGAAATTTACTGTTATGTGTTCCGCCCGTTCCACATCGTCCCGAATTTCGGGTATGCTCAGGCAACCCTCCTCCATAATCCAATTGCCTTCTTTCTGAACAACTTCCGGATTGATCAACACAAGCGGTTTCTTTCCGGGAGTCTCCGGTGGCAAGTTTTGCAACTCTTCCATTTCTGAAATGTCGATCACAATAACCCGTTCCAACGATCCAACCTGGTTTGCAGCCAGACCAATCCCCCCCGCGTTGTGCATCGTTTCGAACATGTCTTCGACGAAGACGCGCACCCGATCATCAACTGCGGTGATCCTTTTCGCCTTCTTTCGAAGAACAGGCATTCCGTATGTATAGATTGGTAAAACGGACACAGTGCTATTCCTTATTCAAGAACACGTCGGGCGCCGACGTACCGTTTCTTGTAATATGTGCTCTCCAGAGATGACAATGTCACGCCGGAGGAAACACTGGCGTGAGCGAAGAGATCATCTTCAATATAAACTCCGACATGGGATGGGTTTCGCCCCGTCGTGTTGAAGAAGACAAGATCGCCAAACCGCAGGTCATTCTTCCGAACACCTCTTCCGACCTCGTATTGTTGTGTGGTCGTACGCGGGAGTTCTTTCCCAACCGCATGCGCATAGACGGTCGATGAGAACCCCGAGCAGTCCATTCCCTTGTCTGAAGACCCGCCATAAACGTACGGAACACCGAGGTATGAAACGACTTCAAGAAGAAAGTTATCGCGGTTGACGCCAGGTGGCGGTAACGCCCCTCCGTCATTAGTTCTGAGTTTTCTTGTGGCAGCCTTCACATCGACCTTACGATCGTCCTCCCTGCTTACTTCCTCCCTGATTTTCGCCGCGTAGCGTGTCTCATCTTCCTCCTGCTGCTGCCGGAGTCGCTCCGTATTGTCCGAACGAAACCGGGGCGAGGAGGGAAAGCATCCCGCAAGAAACACAGCAAAAACCGGGGCAAGCCACACGTACGATATTCCATTCCGGGGAATGTGAATCATCGACCACCCGTCATCTCTTGAACAGCAAAGCCTCCGATCAAGGAGGCTCTGCCCTTCTTCACTTTGGCTTTCTCAGCCAAGATACGCTCGCAATTGTTTGCTGCGTGACGCATGGCGCAAGCGACGGACCGCCTTTTCTTTGATCTGACGTACACGCTCACGTGTGAGCCGGAAGCTTTCTCCAATCTCCTCAAGTGTGAGTGAGTGCTCACGCCCCAGACCGAAATAAAGGCGAACTACTTCGGCCTCACGCTCTGTCAGCGTTGCCAGAGCCCGTTCGACGTCTCCACTTAGTGATTCCTTCATCAACTCCGAATCAGGAGATGGTTGACGCTCGTCCTGGATGACATCAAGAAGACGACTCTCTTCGCCCTGCACGAACGGCGCATCCATGGAAATATGGCGTCCAGAATTCTTGAGTGCAAGGTTGATGTCATACAATGACATGTCGAGCTCTTCCGCAAGTTCGCTTGCACTTGGCTCACGTTCAAACTCCTGTTCTAGCGAGCTGAAGGCCTTGCCGATTTTGTTCAGAGCACCGACGCGGTTGAGAGGAAGACGCACAATGCGGGACTGTTCCGCGAGCGCTTGCAAGATTGACTGCCGGATCCACCACACCGCGTATGAAATAAACTTGAAGCCGCGTGTCTCATCAAAACGCTTCGCGGCCTTGATCAGACCCAGGTTCCCCTCGTTGATGAGATCGCCCAGCGAGAGACCCTGGTTCTGGTATTGTTTCGCCACGCTCACCACAAAACGAAGGTTCGCCTTCGTGAGCTTTTCCAGCGCAAGCTGGTCTCCCTTCTTAATCCGTTTCGCCAGATCAATCTCCTCCTCCGGCTTGAGAAGGTCTACCTTCCCGATTTCCTGAAGGTAGGTATCAAGAGACTGGCTCTCACGGCTTGTATATTGCTTGGTACTTTTCACTCTTTACTCCATCTAGCGTTCTGTATTAACTGCGAACGACATCGCGCGGTTCCATCCTGGGCGCGGTCGTCACTACTCTTCCAAATCAATTTTCTCCACGATGCCGACAATGCTGGCATCGACCGGTGCCATTTCCACCGGCAAAGGAATCACAGCCTCGCGGGCAGTAATGTACATGACCGTCTCTCCAACCCCTGCGCCAACCGTGTCTATCGCAACCAATGGATCGCCAACTTTTTCTCGATTGGCATTCATCGGTTGAATAAACTGCATCTTGAGCGACTGCAAAAACTCGTTTTTTCGAGTCGCCCAGACAGTCCCTATAACCCTTGCAAGGAACATCAGTCCGCTATATCGATCTTGTCAACAACAGCCATGATGACGGCATCCACCGGCTTGTTTTTTGTGAGCGTCGTTTGCCTCGCAGAACTACCGGTACACATCAGTACCACGTCACCGACGCCCGCCTGGACAGTATCGACCGCAACGACAAACGTATCCTTCAGTTTGTAGTTGAGGTCCAAGTGCTTCACTATTTGGAAACTCATTCCCACAAGCTCTTCGTCCTTCCGCGTTGCCCACACCGTACCGACCACTTTGCCGAGTATCATTTTTTCCTTCGTGCTACATTCAAAATTTTCTTTGCGGATTCTTCTCTCGCAATCAGGGAAGCAGGAACAAGTTGAAGATTCTTCATTCCTTTGAACACACCTCCTTGATTTGTCAACAAGGGCAATCGCGATTCAATGCAAAGGCCGGCCGCCATAACATATAATTCCCGCCGTTGCTCATTGGCTTTCAGAAGCCTTCCGTATTCCCATGCGTTCTTGGCGTTCATGCCCAACAGTTTCAGTGTCGCCATCGAGTTTTGCATTGCCTCGCGTTCAATCGCTGTTGTGGCTTCCGCAAACAAATCAATCGCCTGAAACACCGTTGTGTAACAGAAAAATTTTGATTGCGCAATTCGCAAGATCGATGGTGATCGACTTCCATACAGATGATCTCTCAGGACATCTGTATGAATCACAAGCTTCGGCACGATCAACGACGATTCCTCTTTCGCACACCACGAAGCTGCCCTTCAGAGAGAAGAAATGCGATCACCTGTGAACGGGACTCCATCTGCAGCGAGGCAATTCGATCGATCTCTTCTTCCTCCACTCCCTTGGTTCGAAGTCGATCAGAGAGTTCAGCATCAGTGATTCGCACGCGAACCCGGCGATTTTTCCCCTTGAGTTGCTCCAACACCGTTTTCGGGACAGCCACTTCTCCATTCTGTCCCAAATACGCCTCAAACTCCATGCTCGGTTTTTTCATCAGGAAGTGCGAATTGTCCTACAAAAAGAGGAGCTTCGATCAAGCTCCTCCAATAATTTTTCGTGGCATACCACGTGCTTATACGAACGAAGCGAAACAAAGTTCACCTTTGTCAGGCGTACACCTGCTTCTCATTGCA
The DNA here is from genome assembly GCA_036397975.1 of Bacteroidota bacterium. GTDB lineage: Bacteria > Bacteroidota > Ignavibacteria > UBA10030 > UBA6906 > SZUA-287. The sequence goes on along the minus strand of DASWHW010000056.1, from coordinate 18,086 downwards.
CTTGCAGACCAACACCCTGCGCTCGTTAAATTTCCAGCTCGTCGACTTTGACTGTTCAGAGGTAACCAGCAGAAGCGGTTGGTAAACAGTTCCGCACTTCTCGCACTTCGAACCCTTCATCGACGCTGCTTTGGTTGCTTTGTCCTGAAACGATTGCTGCTTTGCCATGATCTATAAATCCGTTAATGAATGAATATTAATATACCCGGACGAGATTCCCGCCGTTTTCGATTGCTGTGTGCAACACCTGTGCCGTGCCTTCCAGAAGGTCATCTTTCCTCATTCCATCTATGAGACCACACACGCCGACACTCACCGTAACCGAGAAGCTTCTCCCGGCTACTTCGATCACGTGAGAGGCGATCATTTTTCTCACTTTTTCCGCCCATACATAGGCATCTCCCGCGGGGGTGTTCACAAAAAGGACGCCCAGGCAATGGGATTCCTGCCTGCCAATAATATCATAGGGACGGATATTTGCCCGGACAACTTTCGCAATCTGATGAAGGATAGAATCAAATCCTTCTTTCCCATATCGATGGATATGTTCTTCAACATTGTCCACTGCAAGAGAAACAAGGGCAAGGTCAGTGCCGAAATCCTCCGCTCGCTGAACTTCTTCTTCTACTTTCTTCAAGAAGTTCTTCTTCGTGAAAGAACCGGTGAGCCGATCAACAATGACATAATCCTTCACTATGTCATTCATGTAAATAACCTCGAGCAAGGCTGAGGCACTTTCCACGAGGCGGAACAACGTCTCAACTTCTGTCCCCGAAAAATTTCCCGGGTTCTGACTTTCAAGTGCTACGGCTCCGTAGCAGCGATTAATCGAGCTAATGGGAACACAAAGGAATGACCCTCCGTTCACCGGAGGCTCCTCTGGCGAATATCGACAGGTCCGTTCTTCCTGAAGGTTTGCAATGACCTTCACCGTGTTCGTCCTGATCGTCTCACCAACCACACATGAATCAAAACTCACCGGATGACCCGACGCAACACAGGGGTCATCAGTCTTCTGAATGACCCGCTGAACGGTCCACCCCTGAAATTCATCACTGTACATCGTCACCGTGCAAGTGTCCCAATTGAGAAGGCGGTTTGCCTCATCAATCAAGGACTGCAACACCGTCGCTTCATGAGGGTCCGACTTGATCCGATCGGACATTCTTCTTACAGAAGAGAGCAGCTCGGAATCAAGGAGAAGATCATACTTTTTCGTGTAACTCTGGATGAGAGCAGAGACAAGCTTCGTGAAATTTCCCAGAATGCTTACCGTCTCGAATCCAAAAGCATCCTCCGCCTTGCTGTCTGCAACAATAACGCCGACGGGAGAAACTTCCTCTTTGCCGCTTCCGTAGAAAACGGGAACTCCAACCACCGATTTCACATACTCGGGTGATTCATAGTAGACCAAGAGATCCTTCTCCGATGAGGGATCAATACGCCCGAGATAGACCGGCTTACCACTCAGAGCCACCTGACTGACGACATCGTTTTCGATAGGAAAACGTTTGCCCGAAACAACATTTGAACTTTCTGTCGCACGCGACTCCAACACAATCTCCCCTTTTTCCTTGTTCACCCAAAAGAACATTGCGGCATGGGCGAATACCATATCCTTGAGCGCGTGGAGCACTTTTCGCATGAGGAAATTGAATTCATTTTTTGGCTCAACTTCATCCTGAAAAACATCCGAGTCGAGATCAAAAAAATCAGATATACTGAACTCAGCAATATCTTCTAGACGAACCGCCGGCACTGATTGCACCGATTTCGTCGACGGGACTGTAACCTCGCTCTCTTGTACCTCTTTTACGATATACTTGCCACCAGATGGTGATTGGTAATCATCAAAGAGCAGTTTTTTCATATTGCCTTCGGGGGGATGTGAATACATTTCCGCTTTCGAAAACAGTGTGTGCCGCTGCAGATTTTTCCTTTCACGCCAGACCAGAACGCCGACCGCAAAGAGAATGATCAGGGCACTGATGACCTTGCCGATTGCTGACCAATAAAAAAAGCCGATGGTGAGTGCAATACAAACGAGAATCAGGATGGTACGTCCGGGATCGCGAGCTGCTTTTGTGAAAAATTGTACCATCGAGTGGCTGCCACCATCGGTCTTTTCTTGCCATGTACTTAGAGTAAGGCAATCAATAAACGTTTCAAATCTACTCAATTGCTCAGGAAAAGTCAAGAAAGTGAGGGATATCTATAGAAATTTACTTGACCTTATTAAGGGATGATCTTACGGATAGAGGTGATAACGAGAAGCCGACCGACGATACTCCTGGAGTTGAGATAACCAAGAATCCATTATGACGGATGGCTTTTCATTTTCTAGAATCATTTGCACTACCTCCGATGACCCAATCAAGCGCTCAAGTCCCTTTTTTCTGATAACATAATCCTTGGGAGCGAGTAAGCGAATGGTCTGGATGAAGTGAATTCCAGCAGCTACAGGTCGAAAGGCGACAAAATCGCTCACTTCGAAGAAAACACCCCGGCAATGTACTTTGCTATGCTTCGAACTCGTCGGAGTAAATTCCGTCGGTGTAACTTTCGTGGCGGGATCTAAACTTTTTTCAAGCTGCCATGCTAGAGTTTGTCCCTCTATGAACGGCGCACCGATGGTTTGAAACGGACGGGAGGTCCCTCTCCCTTCCGAAACATTCGTTGCCTCAAAGAAACACGTCGCCGGATAAACAAGAGCAGTTTCCGGGAACGGAATGTTGGGAGATGGTGGAATCCATCCCAAACCCGTATCCTTCCATAGCATTCGTCTCGTCCAGCCTCTCATGGGAACAACGATGAGAAGTGCTGAGATTCTATCCTTGAGCCACAGCTCTCCGTTGATCATTCGCGCCAGTTCGCCACACGTAAGTCCGTACACAACAGGTATCGGATACATGCCGACGAACGATCGAAGAGAATCGCTCAGGACCGGACCGTCAATTTTCTCGCCACCAAGTGGGTTAGGCCTGTCCAGAACGACGAAAGGGATTCCACGCTCGGCGGCTGCTTCCATTGCAAGGCCTAATGTACTAATGTATGTGTAAAAACGAGCGCCCACGTCCTGAATGTCATACACGAGCACATCGATCTCTGCAAGCATCTGAGGTGTGGGTTTCTTGGTCGCGCCATAGAGCGAATAGACCACCACTCCCGTCTTCGAGTCCCGACCATCTGAGATTTTTTCTCCCGCCGCTCCTTCTCCGCGAATCCCATGCTCAGGCCCGAACAACGCCACGACATTAATACCGAGCGAGAGCAATGTGTCGATTAGATATGTTCCGTCGCTCAATCGTCCGGTTTGATTGGTGATTAACCCTACTCTCTTATCGCGGAGAATGTCCAGGCGTTCTTCCACAAGAACATCAGAGCCAAGTTTCACTGACTGAAGTGAAAACGACTTTGTGATTCCACAGCAGGAAAGAAGAACAAGAAAGAGGATTCTATACATACGACTTGAGTCTCGCGATCTGCCACGCAGCCATCATCATCCCGTCCCAGATGGACCCGCTTCTGATCTGATCGTCAATTTCCTTCCGAGACAATGGGAGAACCTCAAACTGTTCAGTTTCATCAGGAACACCACCGATGAATTGAAGATCCTGTGCAACATAGACCTTGCATATCTCGTCAGTCACGCCATTGTAAGGATTGAATTCTCCGATCTGGTGCAATGTCTTCGCAGAGTACCCCGTCTCCTCTGCCAGTTCATGCCACGCCGTTTCTTCGTACGAGGCGCCGTTCTTAACACCACCACACGGAAATTCAACGCTTTCTCTATCGCAAAGGTAGCGATACTGTTTCACAACGATGACCTTGCCATCTTCCAAGATCGGGATAATCAAAGATGCACCGTTGGTATGCACGTAGTGATACACACCGTCCTTCCCATGTGGTAACTGAAACGTATCTTTTCTGTATTCCCACCAGGAATTATCGAAGATGACTTTCTCTGACAACTTTTTCCATTTTTGAAGTGCCATGGTATGCCTGCAAAAAAAAAAGAGAGGAGAGCCAACGTGCGCCACTCCTCGTCATGTATTAGATTCTGGCCGCCAAACATCTAAAGAATGTCCTGCTCGGGAAAAAAGTACGCGATTTCGATCCTCCCGTTCTCCGCCGAGTCAGATCCATGGACAATGTTCTCTCCCTTGCTCGATGCAAAATCCTTTCGGATGGTGTCGGGAGCGGCGTCCTTTGGATCTGTTGCTCCAATCAGCGTACGAAAATCTGCGACCGCATTCTCTTTCTCCAATGCAATGGGTACACATTTCCCGGAAGTCATGAAATTCACCAACTCCGCGAAAAACGGACGCTCTCGATGGACGGTGTAGAAACCACCGGCAGTCTCTTTGGTCAGCCGTGTCATTTTCATGCCGAGAATCTTGAAGCCGGCCTTTTCAATACGGGCGATAACTTCACCACAAACATTCTTTTTAACGCAATCGGGTTTCAGAATTGCAAGCGTGCGTTCAACTGCCATTGGATAGTTAAACTCCTTTCAAAAGGGAATTTTGTTAAGACAATAGTCATCATTACTCCGTCGCCAGTTTGAGCTTAAACGGGAGCTTAAGAAAAGAAAACAGAACCGTATGCGCAATCAGCAGAAAATAGATAGGGAATAGCTCATAAAGCGCGCGGACTTCATTTACAAGTCCAAACACAACCATGAGTGCTGCAAAGGGAACGATCAACCATGCCATTTTTCGGAGGAGAATATGTTTTTCTTTAATGTCGTAGACCGTCAGTCCGATGATTACCGCACCAACTATCAGCGTCACAACATTATATGGAAGAAGGAGAAAATGAATGTTTCTGTACAAATGGAACTCCAACGAAGATCCTGGATTCGCACCATACTGGTACATTGCAAGCCCCTTTACTATTGCAAATATCCCAAGTTGCGCGGCGACATGAAGGAGCATCTTCCGTCTACTCATTCGCTGATAGAAGAGTAACACAAACCCCACCAAGAGGATTACCATCGTTTCCTTATTCAGGCATCCTATGATAAAAACAGGGTAGAAGAGAGTCCATTTCCTTTTCTGCATCAGCAGCAATCCCATCGTAAACAGGAGCAATGATGGAAAGTCATAAATATAGTGTGTCCCGACATCAAAAAAAGGGGGGAGACAAAGAACTGCTAATGTGGGGAGAGCGTTGGTAACAACATCATATGTTTCATAGAGTGAGGAATAGAACCTTTCGAAAACGAATGCAAAGCCAATAAGAGATCCCAGCGCGAGTCCGAGAGCAATGATGTATTCAGGGAGGTACTGAGTTTCCCAGCCAAGGCGTGTTGTTTCCTCTTGAATCTTGGGAATCTTTAGGAGGAATCTGCTCAGGTCATTCCACCTTTCTTCGTCCGCAAGTGCGTAAACACCTCGAGTCAGTATTGGGACCAGCATTCGTTCTACAAAAGGTCTATGAGCTGTTCCATGGAGAATAGCCCCTAGTGTAGAGCGTGGATCACCGTTTAAGGAAGTGGAGAAATTATCCGCTCCCCAAACCCACATTGTGAACACGACGACGGAGGCAAGAACGTGGATTCTGGAAGCGAGAATTTTGTTCCTCACAATGAATACCCTGTGTTACTTTGATTTTCTTTTCGCGCGCACCTTCGGCTTTCTCTTTTTCTTCTTCACCGGCTTCCGGGTTACGACTTGTTTCTTGGCGGAGGTCTTCTTTTTGACAGCGGTGCGCAAATGGCCTCCGTTCCTCTGCCCCAATACGCGCTCCATCACCTCGCCAATCAGTGCAGGGCTCTCCACCACATGAATACCTGCCTTCCGCATGGCTGCCATTTTTTCACCTGCGGTCCCTTTTCCTCCTGCAATGATCGCTCCTGCATGTCCCATCCGTCGTCCGGGAGGAGCGGTGCGGCCGGCGATAAAGCCAACCACCGGTTTCTTTACATTCTTTTTGATATAACTTGCCGCCTCTTCCTCCGCCGTTCCCCCAATTTCTCCAATCATGACAATACCATTCGTACCGCTATCCTCGTTGAAAAGTCTGATCGCATCGATGAATTGCGTACCGATAATTGGATCTCCACCAATCCCGATACAGGTCGATTGACCGAGTCCGCGCTCCGTCAACTGCCAGACTGCTTCGTAGGTGAGCGTGCCACTGCGCGAGACGACGCCAATCCGACCTTTCTTGTGGATGAAACCGGGCATGATCCCGATTTTGCATTCACCAGGAGTAATGATTCCCGGACAATTTGGTCCTATGAGAACCACGCCGTTTTTCTTAACAAACTCATATGCTCTTGCCATATCACTTGCCGGTATTCCTTCGGTGATACATACAATCACTCGAATGCCGGCTTGTGCTGCTTCAAGAATTGCGTCGGCGGCAAAAGCTGCGGGAACAAAAATCACCGAGGTGTTGGCTTTCGCTGAACCGACGGCTTCCGCGACAGTGTTGAAGACAGGAACCTCTTTCTGAAACGGATCCTTGTCATTCCCTTTGTAATTCGTTCCACCCTTTCCCGGTGTAACTCCGGCAACAACGTTGGTACCGTACTCGATCATTTGTGAGGTGTGAAATGTTCCTTCGCCCCCTGTAATACCCTGGACGACGAGACGTGTTTTTCTATTGACAAGAATGCTCATTGGAGCTCATTATGTTATTATGAACGTATGCCGTGAATTAGGAATGGTCTCCCCGTACGTGTGACTCAAGGAAATCAGCGACACGAAGAACTGTGGGTTCGTCAAATTGTTTTCCAAGTAGTTGCACGCCGACAGGCAAACCCTTGCTGTCGGCACCGAACGGGACACTGATACCGGGAATGCCAGCAAGATTCGCGGAGACCGTGTAAATGTCGGACAAGTACATTTGCAGTGGGTCGTCAGCTTTTTCCCCGAAGGAAAACGCGGTCGTGGGAGATGTTGGCATCAGGATACAGTCGACCTTTCTGAACGCCTGCAAGAAATCATGCTGGATGAGCCTGCGAACCCGTTGCGCCTTCTTGTAATACGCATCGTAGTATCCTGCTGAAAGAACATATGTCCCGAGCATAATTCGTCGTTTAGTTTCTGCGCCAAGGCCTTCGCTCCTGGATTTCGTATACATCGATGCCAGATCATGAGCCTCGTTTTCACGAAAGCCATATCTCGCACCATCATAGCGGGCAAGGTTCGACGATGCCTCCGCTGTCATGAGAATATAGTAGGTTGAGATATTGTACTGCGAGTGCGGTAGGTGAATATCATGAATCGACGCACCGGCATTTCGCAACACGTCCACCGCTTTCTCCACATTTGATCGGACCTCGTCGTTCAATCCGTCTGCAAACGCCTCAGCGGGAATGCCGATCTTCATTCCCTTCACATCTTTCGAAAGCGACCGGGCATAATCGGGCACCGGTACTTCAGCCGATGTAGAATCACGTTCGTCGTGTCCGGCGATAACGCCGAGGACCGTGGCAGCATCACGTACTGTGTGGGCAAACGGACCGATCTGATCAAAGGAAGATGAGAGCGCAACAAGTCCGTATCGAGACACACGACCATATGTTGGCTTCAGCCCCACGACTCCACAGAAGGACGCGGGCTGACGAATGGAACCGCCGGTATCGGTTCCAAGCGCAGCGTGAGAAAGACCTGCAGCAACGGCAACGCATGATCCACCACTCGAACCTCCCGGGACGCGAGTCTCATCAATAGGATTGAGCACCGGACCGTAGGCAGAATTTTCCGTCGATGAGCCCATCGCAAACTCATCCATATTGGTTTTGCCAACAAGAATTGCATCTTCTCGGAGCAGCGCCTCGACTGCGGTCGCGGTGTACAAAGATTCGAAATTTTCCAGGATGCGCGAGCCGCAGGTGACCTTCTTCCCCTTCATGCAGAGGACATCTTTAATGCCGATGACCATCCCCGCAAGTTTCCCGGCTGTTCCCGAGGCAATCTTCCTGTCCACCCGACACGCTTGGTCGCGCGCCTCATCGTGGAAGACAGAGAGAAACGCGTTTAGACGTTTGGCGGAATCAATCTTTTGGAGATAACCGTCCACAACCCGCTCGCATGTTGTCACCCCGGAGAGGATACTCTCTCGAGTTTTTTCGAATGTCAATTCAGTTTGCATGAATGATTTTGATTCAAGTGGTTTGATTGCAGCAGGTTGTTCAGGGAAAACGCTTACCCGGAAGGGAAACCCAAGAGAGGACGCTTACTTCAGCTTTCCCTTCTTCTCATCGTCGAGGCTAGCAGCACTTTGAATATCTGATTGAATACTGCGCATCGCCTCTCGGAATTCACGGACACCCTTCCCGATGGAACGACCGATCTCAGGCATCTTCTTCGGACCGAAGAAGATGAAGACCACAAAGAGAATCACAAGAATCTCAGTCCCGCCAATGTTCTCTAGCATGTCGTGTCCCTACGATTCTTTACTTTTTTCTTTCACTTTGGGAGGTGTCGAATCCGTTTCATCTTCAATTTCACGAGTGGCTTTTTTGAATTCTCTTATCCCCTTTCCCAATCCTTGTGCGATGTCCGGAATTTTCTTTGCGCCGAAAAAGAGCAAGAGCACCATCGCAATGAGCAAAATTTCTGTCCAGCCGAGGTTTCCCATGGCTACCTCCTATCCAATTCTGTTAATGAGAGTTCATGTCCTGCTTTGGACATGCAATAGTCTACTATCGAATTGAGAATTCTCCGTCCGTCGGTATTTCTCAACAGCGGATCGACAACACGCTCTGGATGAGGCATCAACCCCATCACATTACCCTCTTCATTCATAATACCCGCGATGTTGGAGAGAGAGCCGTTTGGGTTTGCCTGTTCCGTTATCTCACCTTCTTCGGAGCAGTACCGAAAAAGAATTCGGTCATTCTTTTCAAGGGACGCCAGTGTTGCCGCATCAGTAAAATAGTTCCCTTCGCCATGCGCGACTGGAATTCTCAGTCTGTCACCCTTTTGGCACCGGCTCGTGAAGGGGGTCTTATTATTTTCCACTCGCATGTTGATCGTTTTACAAACGAATCTGAGAGATGCGTTGCGGAGAAGAACCCCCGGGAGAAGGCCTGCCTCCAATAACACTTGAAAACCGTTGCATATTCCAACGACGACGCCGCCGGCCCGTGCAAATTCTACCACTTCTTTCATGATCGGTGAAAACCGAGCTATCGCACCACACCGGAGATAATCACCATAGGAAAATCCGCCCGGAAGAATAATCGCATGCACGCCTTGCAGGTCAGTATCTTTGTGCCAAAGAAAAACCGATTCCTGACCAAGGATGGTATGGGTTGCATAGTACGCGTCATGATCACAATTAGACCCGGGGAAAACGACCACACCGAATTTTACTTTCGCACTCATGGACACTTGTCAATTTCAAAGTGATAGTCCTCCATCACCGGATTTGCAAGAAGGCGTCCGCATACTTCTTCCGTCGTCTTTCTGACTTCTTCCTCCGTTTTTCCGTTCACTTTCAATTCAATGTACTTCCCCATGCGCACATCCTCTACGTCGTTAAAACCCATCGACGTGATCGCATGCTCAACCGCCTTTCCCTGCGGGTCAAGAATCGACTTCCGAAGCGTTACTCGAATCTTTGAAATAAACATATCATTCTCTCTTTAGACGTCTACCCGGCTCGTACTCGAAGAATCATCGCCGCCGTTTTTCGGCCCTAGGCCGAAAGCTTGTTTCATCCCATGGACCATCGAGCGGACAATACCTTGGATAATAAACAACACTGCAAGAGGAAAGGCCGCATCACCATGGGTTACCGCAATCATCAGGACTGCTGTTGACGCCAGCAGGAATCGCACGGGGTTTTCGTGCACAGCTCTTTTTGAAAGCCGGGGAAGGGTCTCGTACTTGATCTTGCTGACCATCAGGAGCGCAAGAATCACGGTCATCCAGGGAAGCCACGCTGCGGCTTCTTCGTTCAGCCCCGATGATGGAGAGTAATAGCTCAACACAAAAAGAACGACCGTTATCGCACTCACGGGGATGGGAAGCCCAACGAAAAACTCTTTGTTATGCCCGACAAGGTTAACGTTGAAGCGGGCTAGGCGAAGACCCCCGAAGATCATCAGCAGAGAACTCAGAAAAATTCCCGCCCCTTCCAGTTGGTACAGGGAAAGCGTGTACACAAGAAATGAAGGAGCAGCACCAAAAGAAACAACATCAGAGAGTGAATCGATTTCAACTCCGAAGTCTGATGTCGACTTTGTCAACCGGGCCATCACTCCGTCGAGGGCGTCAAACCCGGCTGCAAGAACAATAAACCACGCTGCCGCATGGAACGATCCATTGCTAGAGTTGATAATCGACATAAATCCGCAGAACATGTTCAAAACAGTGAACAGGCTCGGAACAACGGCTCGGGTAACTTTCATGAGGCAGCCAAATTATGCAGGACGTTGCTTCTTAGAGCGCTTTCGCGATCACGGTTTCTCCAGCAACCGTTTTGTCACCGAGTTTCACCTGTACCGCCACACTTCTTGGCATTATCATGTCCACGCGTGATCCAAACCGAATCATGCCAAATCGCTCCCCGGCCACTGAGGAATCACCAACCTGGACATTGGCAATAATTCGGCGAGCAACAAATCCGGCAATTTGCTTGAAAAGAACCTTCGTTCTTCCATTCTCCACCCCGATGTGGGTTCGTTCGTTTCGAAGCGAAGACTTATCGTCGAAAGCGACAAGGAACTCCCCCGGGAAATATTTGTAATACGACACTCTTCCGGTGATCGGATAACGGTTTACATGCACATTCAGCGGCGACATGAAAATGCTTACCTGCACTGCGTCGCCCTGGACATATTCTTCGCTGCTCAATTCCATAATGACGACAACCTCACCATCCGCCGGGGAGAGAACCAGGTCATCGCCGGAAGGGGGACGGCGCTCGGGATCGCGAAAAAAATTTAGAGTAAATATGAGGAAGAGGACGAGGATACCGATCAGGCTGAACTTGAGGATCTTCAACTCGATGAAATACCATGATAATGCAGAGCCGACCAAAACAAGCAGAGAAATAACTCCGACGAGATCATATCCATACTTTGTTATCAAAATTAGGGGATTCCTTGTAAAAAATGCGGTAAAAGGTACGCAATGGGTGTTTGAAAGTCAACGAAACGAACCATGGATGAGACCTTGTCGGATTGACTTTCTTCAAGAAATGAGTGAGATTTTACCAGAGTTCACTTCCCCGCACTGCATGTCATTCAATTTCATTCATGTCTTTGTTGAACCTCCACGAAAACCGACAACGAAGAATACTTCAATGGGTTCTCTACTTGATGCTCTTAGTCCCGACCTGGGTACTGGTCATCAACTCATATGACAGCGGTATCGCGAAAACCCCACTTTTTTTTATTCTCGCGGGTCTTCTCCTCAGCATCTATCTTGCTTTCGCCCTGATCAACGGGGAACTGGTGTTCTTCAAATCCCCGGCTGACATCGCTGTCATGCTTTTTCTCTGCGCAGCTGTGATTAGTATGGTTGTGCATCCCCGGACAGCAAACGGAGGGGAGACGATCAACCTCTGGTTTGGATATGCGATTTGCTACTTTGCAGGTACGCATTTATTCCGCAACGAACAGGATTTCCTTCGGTTGGTCAAGGCTCTCATTGTCGTCGGAGCGGTCGTGAGCGTGTTTGCGATTGTGCAATACTTTGTCCCGAATAGCAGTCTTCTCGATTTCTACCTCGGGGAGGGTAGAAGAATCGGGTCAACGCTCGGCAATCCGATTTATCTGAGCGGGTTTATTGTTGGGTTTCTCCCCTTGCTATTAAGTTATCTCTTTCTTGAGAGCAATCGCTTTGTTCGCGTTTTGCTCTTCATATTCCTTTGTCTCCTTCTGCTTCTGCTTCTTGCGACTCAATCGCGAGGCAGTATTATCGCGGTCGCCATCTCAACACTCCTCTTCTTGTTCCTCTCGCGAGCGATCGAACGCACACATCGATTCGGAATCGCATTTGTCCTCGTCTGTGCCACGATTGTATCATTCTTCTTTTTTCCTCAAGTCTCTCAACGATTTGCGTCGCTCCTGGATTTGGATAAAGGTTCGACACTTGCGCGAAGAGTCGTGTTCTGGAATGCCGGGGTTGATGCGATTGCCTCCTCGCCTCTTGTGGGATATGGAGTAGGAAGTTACGAGGAAGCAATGCGCGAATTCCGACCTGCAGATTATTGGATAGTAAAGAGTGAGGATATCGTCCCTCATGCACACAATGAATTCCTCGAAGTAGGAGTGGAACTCGGTTTGATTGGCCTTGCACTGTACTTCACGGCGGTCGGGGTTGTCATAATAGGAGGAATCGACATTTGGAGAAAATCGAAATCCGAGGGAAAGCGGAACATTCCCATTATTGGGCTTCTCTGCGGGGTGGCGGGAGTCCTGATTGACAACCTGGCGAACGTGTCGCTTCGTCAAGCTCCCATTGGTGCGTTGTTTTGGCTGAGCATGGGACTGATCGTTTCTCCACTCTTTTTGAGTAGTTCTCCTGAAAAAGCAATTTTGAGGATTCCGAAGTTCACTGCCGTTCTTCCTCTCGTGGTATGGGGAATCGCTGTGTTTTTCGTTGGGAGATTGGAACTCAAGAAAATCAACAGCGACAACCATTTGATTCGTGGGGTGCTGGCAAAAACACAAGGAAATGGAAACGACGCGATCGCAGAGTTCAATGCCTCCGTGCAGTCATATCCAGGAAATTTGAAGGCACTCGAGAATCTTAGCGTGGCGCTCCTTCAGGCTGGTCGTGCTGAGGAGGCTGTGATGACTATTCAAAAACTCCAAAGACTGTCACCGGACTACCCAAAATCATCTCTCATCGAGTCCCTTGCCCTGGTCTCCATGAAGCAATATCCCGAGGCAGGAGATGCCATCGAAAAGGAGATCTCTCGTCGCGACCACCCCGAGGCATATTATGTCCAAGCACTAATAAAGAATGGACTAAATTATCGCGAAGGCGAACTTCGATCAGTGACGATGGCGCTTCGGAGGAACATTGCCGGAGGGATAACCTACAATCTCTCTAGCATTTGTGAACGACTTGTTGAGCTATCGATAATGGGTGAAGAAAGAGAGGCAGCGAAAACACTTTTAGAAGAACTTCGTTCCTGTTTTCCAAATGAGGGGTCAATCATCGAAGCGAGGAAAAAGCTAATCAAGCAACAGGGGAATTACGAACCTAGCGGACCCTAAACTCGATTCTCCTGTTCCGCGCCCGTCCTTCAGGAGTAGTGTTCGAGGCAATAGGAGATTCTGCTCCTTTCCCACTCACTGTCAGTCGCTTCGGTGATATCCCGTTTCGTGCAAGCCAAGCCCGCACCGATTCAGCCCGACGGAATGATATCTGACGGTTGATTTCAACACCACCGGTATTGTCCGTATGCCCGACAATCTCGACATTAAGCGATGGATTTGTGTTGAGCGCCTTTAGCGCATTCTGAAGGATTCTTTCCGACTCTGAAGTGAGCGTTGCGCTTCCGACCAAAAAATTTACTCCATCAAGGACAACCGATCGTCCCCGTTCAAGGATGATTGAATCCTTCCCCAAATCATCAAATCCGAGCAGCGGGTTCGTGCCACGGGCCACTTCCACGCCATCAATGACGCCTCCCCCATCACTATCAGCTTTGAGGGGGTTGGTCAGATATTTCTTCAGTTCGTCAAAATCGCTCAAGCCATCGTCATCGGAATCTGCTTTGTTGGGATTCGTCTTGTAGAGATTCGCTTCATCCCAATCCGTTAATCCGTCGTTGTCGGAATCTTTGTTCCATGGGTTGGTGTTGAGCTTCACCTCTTCGCCATCCTTCAACCCATCGCCGTCGGTATCCGCTTTGAGCGGGTCGGTATTGTACCGCATGATTTCATCTCCATCGGACAGCCCATCATTGTCGGTATCGACCTTGAGCGGATCTGTTCTATAGACGACGACCTCGTCCCCATCCGATAGTCCATCACCATCTGTATCGGAAATGAGAGGGTTTGCTCCATATCGGTTTACCTCATCGCCATCGCTCAACCGATCACCGTCTGTATCAGCCAGACGTGGATTTGTTCCAAGAGACCTCTCTTCGTTGTTGGACAATCCATCTCCATCATCATCATCGGAATCACTGTTACCGAAATAGAGGTTGACGCCAAGCTTCAAGGAAAGGAACGCATCCGGCGATTGGAATTGGAAGAGATCGGTTTCGTCGTTCGTAATCTGATAGCTTAGTGAACCGAAGACACCGACATTATCGTTTGCCGAATACTCGACAGACAAGCCAAAAGGAACAACAAGTGAGACATCGGATTTACCGTCGGGGACGATTTCACCGGTGTAATATTTTCTCAGAAAGAAAAGAGCACCGACGCCCGCATAAAGGGTCGTAGAAACTCGTTGGCCGGGCGTGAGATTAAAATAAGAGACCAGAGAAACAGGCACAGATTCCAGACGCAGATACTCATAAAAACCCGGGTATGCCGGGTCTTGATTTCCCTTGAGAACTTCGAAACCTGATACGAAGCCAAGGGAGTACGAGGGAGTAAATCCATATCGTACAGACCCCTCGAGTCCGAAGGCAAGGGGATGCTTGTTGAAATCGTTGATCCATGCATTGATCCCGCTGCTGATACCGATCGCCCATCGGCCGTCTTTGTTTTGTGCGCAAGTCCGACTCGAGCTCATCACCGTCAAGAGAACAAAGAAACCAACAGCAATGATATTTCTCATTGGAAAAAACCTCATCGCAAAAACCATGACATGCATTTTCAATGAATCAATGCACGTTGCGGTGAAACTATCTGATTTGGCATGCAAAGTCAAGACGTTGACTTTCGAAACGCAAATGCCTAAATTAGTGCCCCAAAATGTGAATTTTGCCCCGTCGTCTAATGGCAAGACTGCAGATTCTGGATCTGCCTATCGAGGTTCGAATCCTTGCGGGGCAGCAAATGCATTGCGGATGTGGGATTGAGGATTTCGGATTGCTGCACAATCCGCATTCAACAATTCGAAATCCCAAATTGCAACCCGGCCTTATCGTCTAACGGTTAGGACGGAGCCCTCTCAAGGCTCAAATACGGGTTCGATTCCCGTTAAGGCTACCACTTCAGTTGTCCTTTTGCGCCCGTAGCTCAACTGGATAGAGCACCAGCCTACGAAGCTGGGGGTTAGGGGTTCGAATCCCTTCGGGCGCACACTGGCACCACCTCTCCGGTTCATGTTTCCTTCCGTTTGTATGAACCCCTCGGGTTTCGCATTGCAATTGTTTAGAATCATGATTATCATTTTCTCAATACTGGCCGGTCAGCAGCGACCGATTGATGTTGTGCCCGAAGTATTGGTTGGTAAACTGTGCCATCAACAACTCGGAGGATCAATGTCATGAAGAATCTCTTCTCCATTGTGTGTCTCTCCCTTATCGTTCCTCTTTCCTATTCTCAGCAGACAGTCTATCAACCAACCGAGATATTTCAATCTTTACACAACGATACATCACCGAGACTGCGTGAAATGCCGATGATTCCCCCGTTGGACCGATCCAAGGATGGAAATGAAAAAGAGATCCCGAACAAATTTGACTTCATGCGGATAAGGCCGGATGCTGGCGTGTTGGATCAGCAGGCGGAAACAGACCCGGTGGTACAAAGAGTCGGCGGGTCAATCTCCATGAGTGTTCCCCTGGTAAATTTCGAGGGGGTTGGCAATCGACAAGGTGTGTATCCTCCCGATCCTGATGGAGACGTTGGACCGAACCATTATATTCAGATGGTGAATAGTTCATTTGTGATCTACGGGAAATCAGGAAACATTCTCTATGGACCAGCCGACAACAGCACTTTGTGGCAAGGGTTCAATGGTCCTTGGACAGGAACTAACGACGGAGACCCGATTGTATTGTACGATGCGTTGGCAGATCGCTGGATTACAAGCCAGTTCGCCCTTCCCACATTTCCCAACGGACCATTCTACGAACTGATCGCTGTTTCGCAAACCAATGATCCACTTGGCGCGTGGCATCGCTATGCATTCCAGTTTCCAGATATGCCGGATTACCCGAAGCTGGGGGTGTGGCCGGATGGTTACTACATGTCAATTAATACATTCACTTCTGGAAGTCTGGCGTTTGCCGGACCGGCTGCAATTGCACTTGAACGGGATCAAATGCTTATCGGTGGCCTTGCTCAAGGAATCGTCTTTCAACTTCCGACGTCTCAGGGTCATATCTTGCCCTGCAATCTTGACGGTCCTCCTCCTCCGTTGGGCGCACCTAACTACTTTGCAGGCGCTGAAGACGGAGCTGTATATGGAGGATCAGATAGAATGGAGGTGTTTGAGCTGGCAGTGAACTGGGCGTCATTGGGAAGTTCTACTTTCACTGGACCAACGGTCGTCACAACAGCCTCCTTCGATGCAAACATGTGTAATGGAAGCAGAAACTGCATTCCGCAGCCTTCAACGGTGGTCCGGCTTGATGCTCTCGCCGACCTCATGATGAATCGCCTGCAATACCGTAACTTCGGAACTCACCAAACTCTTTTGACAAATCATACTGTTGATGAGAACAGCAGCGACCATGCTGGAATCAGATGGTATGAGTTGCGCAAAACAACAGGCGCGTGGTCAATGCACCAACAAGGAACATTTGCCCCCGACGCCAACCACCGGTGGGTCGGCAGCGTTGCTATGAACGGTCAGGGAAGTATAGCCCTCGGATATTCAGTCTCAAGCTCAAGCGTTTTCCCTTCGATTCGATACACTGGCAGACTCGCCACAGATCCCCTTGGAACAATGACACTTGCGGAACAAACAATCATTGCTGGAACGGGCTCTCAAACTGGCACAGCAAATCGATGGGGAGATTATACAAGCATGAGCGTCGACCCCACCGACGACCAGACCTTTTGGTATACGGATGAATACATTCAGACCACTGGAGCCGCACCCTGGCAGACCAGGGTCGCGTCATTCCAGTTTACCGATCCCACACCCCAGGCAAGTATCAGCTACCTCTCATCTGCGATAAGCGGGGGAAACGGAAACGGGACCATTGATTTCAATGAGTGCAATGATCTTTCAATTACTCTAAGGAACACAGGAGCGGCAACTGCGACATCAATTACTACTGCTTTAAGTTCCAGCACACCGGGGGTTGTCATTGCCCAGCCAGTGTCGTCATACCCAAATATAGCCGTAAGTGGTTCCTCCACTAACCTCATTCCATTTGAAGTAAACACAGACCCAGGATTTGTCTGCGGAACACCAATAGTTTTCGATCTGGCAGTTGACTATGCCGGCTCTACAACCCAAAATCTGTTGTTTGTTCTTCCCAGCGGCTCGAGCGGAGGAGCCCCAACGCAATTTGACAATAGTACTGTCACTGCGATTCCAGATGCTAATAGTGCGGGGGTAAATGTCCCAATCACCGTTTCAGGCTTTTCCGGCATTGTCGGGAAAGTGACGGCATCACTCTACATCAATCACACCTGGGTCTCCGATTTGCGTATTCAACTAATCTCTCCGGATCAGTCAATTGTGACCCTGGTTAATAGGCGGGGTGGAAACGGGGACAACTTCGGTACTGCATGTGGATCTCAGGCCACCAGAACCACCCTCGACGATGCCGCGGCAAATCCAATTTCTTCTGGCTCAGCCCCATTTGTTGGTATATTCCGCCCAGAGGAAGCGCTGGCGGCGTTCATTGGAAAAACAGGCTCTGCAGTTAATGGGGTGTGGAATTTAAATGTTGCCGACTTCGCATCACAAGACGTTGGTAATGTAAATTGTTGGTCTTTGTTAATCTCTTCACCGTTATGCACCGATGGAGGCGGTGAATGCGTTCCCCTTCCTGTCCAGCTATCATCATTCAGTGCCTCCGTGCAGAACGGTACCGATGTTCGGCTCGACTGGACAACGCTGACTGAGACAAATAACTTCGGTTTCGAAGTTCAGAGAAAGGGCATAGGGGAGACTGGATTTGAAACATTGCCTGGGAGTTTTGTCCCTGGACACGGCACAACCATTGAGCCACATTCGTACTCTTTCCTTGATGTTGCTCCGCCCATTCGACAGATGCGGTACAGACTGAAGCAGATAGACTTTGAC
>DASWHW010000055.1:0-3725 GCA_036397975.1 Bacteroidota bacterium | reverse complement strand
ACTCCGGTCGGCGCCAGTTCTCGCTGGCTGTTTGTTCTTGGAATTCTTTCCGAAGTAATCTTTGGAGCGGTCTTGATTACGTTATCGATTCGGTTCACTGTTGTTGCGGTATCCCAAGATCGCCCCATTTGGGTTGGATTTCTATTTCTCCTGATGGGCATCGTCGCTCTCGTCCATCCTGGATACCTGATGTTAAGAAGGTCTCTTAACCGAAAACTTCAATCTCTTTATCAAGCAATACTAGAGTCCTGAGACACATCAAGGTTGAGAGCATTTACAGTCGAATAACCCTTGGATAGTTCATCCAATTCTCGGTCATCATAGCGGCTCTTAACGAGTGTGAGAACATTCGTCAATGCATACGGCAGGTGCGTTCTCTTGACCGCAGCGTGGAAATCATTGTCGTGGATGGGGGAAGCACTGACGGGACTTCAGCAATAGCGATTGAAGAAGGAGCCACAGTAGTCCAGTCCGCTCCGGGGAGAGGTCCACAGTTCAACGCCGGCGCGGACGTTGCCACAGGCGATATTTTTCTTTTCCTCCATGCCGACACCGCTCTTCCAGACCATGCTTTCTATCTTCTGCGTGGTGAGTTCAGAAATCCAACGGTCCGCATAGGAACATTTCACCTCAGCTACGACCATGATTCTCCCCTTCTGAGGTTCTACTGTTGGTTCACAAGATTCGATTCGGTTCTTACAAAGTTCGGGGATCAGTGCATCGTCATTCGACGCACATTTTATGAAGCAATCGGGGGCTTTCCGTCGTGGCCTCTTCTTGAAGATGTTCGCCTTTTCCAAAAGGCAAGGCAGGTTGGGAGGATTCATATCATCCCCGGGACTGTAAGAACTTCAGCCCGGAGATTTATCGACAACGGGATCATCCGCCAGCAAATAAGAAACGGACTCTACCTTCTGCTCTATCTCGCGGGCGTTCCACCAGGAACGATCGCGAAGAAATACAATAAGCCTCCTCGTGATGCTTCTCCTTCATTGAACGAGGCCAGCGAAATGGGATCTTCCCACCCTTAGAAACTCACTTCCTTTTTGTGCGCCGGGTCGGGGGTGCGTGTAACGGATCCACCGGCCACGGGTGCTTAGAATATCTACCGCGCATTTGTTTCCGGACTTCAGGGTAGGCGTTCTGCCAGAAGCTTTTCAGATCCTGTGTGACGGCAAGTGGACGCCTGGCAGGCGACAATAAATGGATCAACACATTGATGCGACCGCCTCCAATGGTTGGCGTTTCGATCTGCCCAAACATCTCCTGCAACTTGACCGCAAGAATCGGAACTTCACCTGAGTAATCGAGTTGAATGTGAGTGCCGGTCGGTACCTCCAGCGCAAGCGGCGCCAGGCGATGAAGCTCTTGCAGTTGTGCATAGCTGAAGAGAGCTTTGAGAACAGCATTCATCTCAAGGCGAGGCAGTTGTGACCTCCGTGTTGTCCCATCAAGAAATGGCCCTAGCCATTCGTCGAGATGCTGCGCCAGAAAACCATCGCTCAGCTCCGGCCAATCAGCACCGACCAGGTCACTTTTCCTCACCCATTCGCTTCTTTGCCGAAACGACTCGGCCTCACGATCCCAGGGAAGGCACGACAGACCCATTTCTTTGATTCCCTCAATCATGGCAGCGCACATCGCTTCACCTTGCGCCTCCGCTTTTTTCTCACTCAGAATGAGTTCACCAAGTTTCTCTACTGAACGAGCTGTCACTGCTTCTGCTTTCGAATCCCAAAAAACCTCCCTCGCCTGAATAATTCGCTGCCCAAACATCTTGAGGATGTCTGACTTTTGTAATGGCGCGGCGAGAAATACCCGTGCCTCCTCCCTAACACCGTCCACGTCAGCAATTGCAAGAAACTCCTCGCGACAAAGCGGATTACTCTCAGGAAGAACCGCCCCGGTTCCTCGGGACATTTGATAGCGGTTGCTACTTTCCGCTCTTCTCTTTGCAACCCTTTCTGGATAAGCGAGCGCGAGCAAGATACCTATGTCCTTCTCATCGTTTTTTGGATTGTCGCGGACTCCGAGTTCCTTTCGCAGCCGTGTCGACTCAGCCAGTACCCGATCCGTTCGTGTATCCCTGGAATGCATTGCCTGCCACCGGTGTCGCAGATCTACCAGAAGGTCTCTCTCCCCCTGCAAGCGCAACCGCTCCTGGAGAAGAGCACTAATGTCGCAGGCAAGCGAACCCAGACCAAGCTTCTTTCCTTTTACCAGCATATGCGCAAGCCTGGGATGAACGGAGAAGTCTGACAGCGCTTGACCATGCGAAGTGATTTTTCCAATAACATCCAGCGCGTCGAGTTCCTTCAAAAGGGTTCTCGCCTGCAAGATATGTGCGGCCGGAGGAGTGTCAAGAAATCTTAGTTGCGTCTCATCTGCCACGCCCCAACGTGCAAGATCCAAAACGAATTGGGCGAGGTCCGCCGTTCGAATTTCAGGACTCGGAAAAGCCGGAAGCTGCGCATGTTGCTGCTCCGTCCAAAGCCGGTAGCAAACACCGGTGGCCTGACGGCCAGCCCTTCCCCGTCGTTGGTCTGCCGCTGCTTGTGAAACCTGGGTTGTAACGAGTCCCGACATCCCCCGGCGTGGATCAAATCGGGCACTTCGCGCCAACCCGGCATCCACCACGATACGCACGCCATCGATTGTCAGACTGGTTTCCGCAATGCTTGTCGAGAGAATAACCTTGCGCAATCCTCCCTTGGCGGGTGCCAGCGCAGCCCGTTGTATTTCGTCTCTCGCTTCACCATAGAGCAAACACACCTGAACGTCGTCTGTATGAAGAACGTCACTCAATAGTCTTTCAGTCCTACGTATTTCACGCTGTCCCGGAAGAAAAACGAGAATATCACCTTTGTCGTGGTTGACAGAGCGTCGAATAATCTCGACGACCTTCGCTTCGAGAGGACCAGTGAGAGGAGCGGAAAGGTAATGAGTCTTCACGGGATATGATTTACCAGGACTCTCAACAACGGGTGCATTCCCGAGGAGACGAGAAACCGCAGCGACGTCGAGTGTTGCGGACATTACCAGAATTCGTAGATCGTCACGCAAGTGTAGCTGGACATCCAGAGCAAGTGCGAGGCCAAGATCCGCCTGGAGACTCCTCTCGTGAAACTCATCGAAGATAACCAGACCGACACCTGGAAGATCCGGTGCATCATGCAGCATGCGTGTGAGGACACCTTCCGTTACAACTTCGATCTGTGTTGATGAACTTATTCGGGTGTCCCCTCTAGTTCTATATCCAACGGATTCTCCAGTTTCTTGCCCGAGCAGGGAAGACATGAATTCCGCCGCACGCCGTGCGGCCAAGCGACGAGGTTCAAGTATGATGATCCGTTTGCCTCCAGCGCATTTAGCGGAAATGAGAGCGAGCGGTACACGCGTGGTCTTACCGGCACCGGGTGGAGCTGAGAGAACCACGTTACGCGAGCTACTTACTGTCTCCAGTAACTCAGGGAGAGCATCGTCGATTGGGAATTTTCTATTCATAGGTGGTCGGACTAAGGAATGGAACCACCAGTTCATAGTCAACGATTGCTTCTCCAGAGGTCATTCGGTATATTGATGCATTCATCACCGGACGCCTAGCTCAGCTGGTTCAGAGCGCCTGCCTTACAAGCAGGAGGTCAGAGGTTCAAATCCTCTGGCGTCCACTTTTCCTCCTTCCTTGCTTCTCAAATCAATCTTTCCGTTCTTTCGTCATCACAGTT
>DASWHW010000054.1:0-19899 GCA_036397975.1 Bacteroidota bacterium | reverse complement strand
ACAAGAGACGTCTTGAAAGTGCTTATCAATTCGAGTTCTTTGATAGAGTCCCCGTTCTTTTAGGTATACGGAGTTCTGTGTCCCGATTGCACTCCGGCTGTATGACGAGTCTGGTTGCGACCGGTTCTGACGGACGCATGTTGAAGCGGAAACTGCGAAGAATCTCGAAGTCCTTTGACCTTCGGGCGGGGCTTGTCCTCAAGCGATGGTTTCAATGTTGTGCCCGGCACTTCTGTGCTCGAGACGGTGAGGGAGACGAGCAAGAGATTTGGTATCCCGCGAAAAGCAGGCGTGATAATGTAAGGCGAAAGAAATGTCTTGCTTGAAAAGGAGGCATATGAAATACCCAATTAGAAGAAACATAAGATTCATCTTTGTATTACTAACCCAGATGACGATGGATTTCACGCTTATTGGGCAGCAGGAAAATCATTTGTACGAGTTTGACACAAACACAGGAACGTCTGCGTTGCATAAGCCGGCTGATGGTGCCGGAGTGATGATCGCAGGTGAACTGTGGGACTCGTTCTTGCCACCGAATGTCGCCCCGTACTATAGCGAGGCGAACCAGCCCCTGATCGGGACGTTTCTGCGTATTGGGAATTTCGATCGAGAATGGTCGACGCCAACGCACATGTGGCCGGGCGGATGGCCATATGGCATGTTCTGGGCAAAGGGAATGTATCTCGCGGAGTTCAATCCTGACTCTACATGGAATCCCCCGACAATTGCAGGTAATCCCAACCCTGCATACAAGCAGGATGCGGGAGGAGAGTACGCGTTGAGCTCTTTTTTCAATACCGTGCTTGGCGCGAACGACCTGTCACGAAATTACTCTCGTGAAACACGATGGACTGATTCTACTAAGCGTCACCACGCAATCTACGAAGCAGGCTGGCCGACCAATATCGGTGTGGATGTCCGCATCGAGATCCATCAGTTCACATTGAACTGGAACAACTTCAACGACTTCATCATCGTTGAGATTGCGCTGACGAACACCGGTGTTCTTGATATGAATGTGGATGGGATCCCCGATTCGGTCCACACAGGAAGGTCAGGACGAAACAGAATCAATGCTCTGACAATGATGTCACATGGAGAAGTATACTGTTCATATTCTCTCAGCCGAACAGGTGGCAGGGGTACTCGCTTTGGTGCCACACGTGCCATCGGCTATGTGGGTGATACGGATACTGGAGCTGCGCCGTGGGATATGGTCGTAGCGTTTCCAGGTGAAAGTCAATCCGATTTACGGGACATGGGTTTCAATGATTGGCCGGATAGGTACTACACAGACATCTGGAGTGCATGGGCTTGGATCGCGGTGAAAGAGGGTGTCTCCGATGTACTCCATTCCTTGCCCGACAAACAAACGATCTACCAGACACATGGCATCGGTACAGGAAGCCAGCGTGGCTGGTACGCATCGGCAGGACAGGGTCGTGGTCTTGACATCTCCTTTGGCGGAAATCTCAGAAGTCCTAAGTTGATACACACAACTGCGATGGGGACATGGTACCGAGATGGCGGCAAATCGCGTAGTGAACCTCAGCTTGATCTTTCACCGGACCCGAATTTTTTCGCGAGCGGTACTCCCGGTAACCCGGTCTCGTTTGTTCCAAAATCGAATCCCTCCCGACCGCGAGGAGATCGGAAACTCTTGTCGGAGGAACCGTTTATATCGTTCGAGGTGAATCGGTACGAGCCTAATTGGAAGAAGGGCTTTACTGCGGCGAACAACTTTGATGGCGACCTGTTTAGTGGCATTGGCCCGTTTTCTCTTGATGTTGGCGAAACGATGACTATCGTCTGGGCGGAGGCGGGCGGCTACAGGTTGCAAGGTGTCCAAAATGCGATCGCCGCAGCTCGCTGGGCATTCGAAAATGGTTATGCGCTACCCGAACCGCCTCCTGTTCCGGAAATGAAACCCGAGAATACATTTTCAAAGTCAGTGCGGGTACGTTGGGATAATCGCTCTGAAGCACGATCTGATTTCGCAGGATATAAGTTGTACAGACTTGCAAACTACAAGCCGGTGGATTGGATTCTGGGAGGCATGAGAGGCCTGGACGAGTATTGGCGTAGCACGGTCCCTGGCCCTACTCCTTCTGATCTCCTCAAACCGATCAATCCATCATTTAACACGTATGATTCTGTAATGGGTCACTACGGCAATCCTGGTTCGTGGGGACCGTATGAGCTTGTCAAAGTAATCCCTCGTGCAGACCTGTCCCGCTATCAAGATCGATCCGTTCCATCGTACACGTATTCATGGGAAGACTCCGGCGTGGACATGGGATTCAGGTACTGGTATTACGTTTCCGCGTATACAACAGGCTCGTATGATTTGGGACCATTCTATGCTGGATTGAACAATCCCGTTAGCAATACCCTTGAAACGTCTAACGTCAATCGGAACGGAGCAACCGGACTTTGGGAGAACACGTATCCTTTTGCCGACTTGAATTCATTTTTTCCGAAAACCGATGAAGGCAAAAAAGCGATCGGCGCTGGATTTGACTTCTTATCTGCTCTTGCCAATCCCCGACAGATTGTTGACGGCACTGTTCGGGTTGGAGTAAGACCCAACCCATACAAGAAGAAGGCACTTTGGGACCGTAGAGCTGATCCGTTTGATCACAAACTCATGTTCTACAATCTGCCACCCAAAGCGACCATTACGATACTTGATGTTTCAGGACAGATTGTGGATCAGCTGCGCTTTGCATCGACCGACCCCCAAAATGGATCCATCATGTGGGGTATGTTTTCCAAAAATGGCGTCGAGGTGGCAAGTGGGGTGTATGTGTACGTCGTTGAGTTTGAAGGCGGAAAACAGGTTGGATACTTTTCGATTATGAGATGACCGATCCTTTGCGAACTCTGGAATTACGGTGCAATGCGAAAGCGATTGATTTGTTGCTCGAAGATCTTCAACTGAATAAATAGGATTACGACTATGGATTCGCTCACACCCGGCCCGGAACCACAATTTGCATTCGGTGCATGGGCATTCATGGGTGGCATGGATGATCGCTTTGGCAAAGACTACAATCAGTTTCCCCTGGAACTGGAAGAAGTCTTTGAAATGACTTCAAAGATCGATGGGATGTCGTACGTGTGTGGCCACTTTCCCAGTGAGTTTCCGGACGACCCCGACTCACTTGCAAAGTTTGCACGCCAGTATAAAGTTGGCATAGGCAGCGTGGTGGCCAAAACATTCGGCGCTCGATTCAAGAATGGCGGGTTCTCCAATCTGGATCCCGTCGTCCGGCAGGAAGCGATTGACAATGTCAAGCGAGCGATGGAGTTGAACAATATCCTACGCCCGGTTATGCAGGAAATCGGCAAGCCTCTAGGTTGCCAGCATGCAGTCCTCTGGCAGGGAAACGACGGCTCGAATGGCTTGTTCCTTTGCGATTATTCAAAGGCATGGCGCCTGCTGGTGGATGGATACATCGAAGTCCTCGAAGCGATTCCCGGCTGCAACATCTGTCTCGAGCCAAAATCTGGCGACCCTGCCGAAGATATGTTCGTGAGAGAAGCGATACACGGAGTTTTCCTCGCCCGCACGGTGGAAGACAGAATCCGCAGACGAATGGAAAAAAAGATTCTTGGCGAGAAACTCGATGTTGGCGCATCGGAATTTGTTCGTCAGATTGACCAGAATCTTTTGCCACTCAAAGGGAGAATCGTTCAGAATATCGAATACGGGCACGCCCACATTGCCGGCGGGAAATTAGCGGAAAGCATTTGTGTTGCGCTCGATTTCGGCATTCTCAAACAAATCGATCTGAACGACAATCGTAAGCACTGGGACAACGACCATATACCCGGCAATGACAATCTGAACGAAATTCTCGAAGCGGAGTACTGGCTCTACTGGAAAGGATTCGACGGATTATGGAATTTTGATATCTGGCCGCAACGCGTGCCCGGTGCATCAAAGAAGGATACGATCCGGCGTTTCGCGGAACATCTAGTCGAATGCATCAACTCGACCCGCTACCGCAGGGAGATTATCAAACGTCTGCCGCCACCGGATGAAATGCAAAACTATTTTCGAGATCCTGATGAGACGAACATCAGCAAGCTGCTTCGCAGCGTCATGAACCAGAAGCTTGACTTCCCTCGGGCGCGCTATCGTGGCTGATCCAAAGGAAGCATATTTGATCGGCCTGGATATCGGGACAACCGGTGCTAAGGGAATCGTTATTACTCAAGAGGGTCAGACACGCGCATCTGCTGTGGCAGAGTATTCGCTCTCAACGCCGAAGCCGAATTGGGCAGAGCAGGACCCTGAGGATTGGTGGAATGCAACACTCAAAGTCCTGATGAGTCTCGCAGCTTCCCTTGGACCGCGGAAATCCGAAATTAAGGCGATCGGGTTTTCAGGTCAGATGCACAGTCTTGTCCTACTGGACAGTCAAGCACAGGTACTTCGACCATCGATTCTTTGGTGTGATACGC
The DNA here is from genome assembly GCA_036397975.1 of Bacteroidota bacterium. GTDB lineage: Bacteria > Bacteroidota > Ignavibacteria > UBA10030 > UBA6906 > SZUA-287. The sequence goes on along the minus strand of DASWHW010000054.1, from coordinate 15,426 downwards.
GGACGGACGTACAATGTAAGAGGATCAACGAGACCATTGGCGAGGAAAATCTGAGAAACCTTGTGGCAAACCCGGCGTTGGAAGGTTTCACACTTCCGAAAATTCTTTGGGTTCGTGAGCATGAGCCGGAAATCTATAATCGCATCGCGAAGGTACTTCTTCCAAAGGATTATATCCGATTCCGTTTGTCCGGAGAATTTGCGACGGATGTTTCAGATGCCGCGGGCACGCTGATGTTCGACGTGGCATCGAGAAAATGGTCGGCGCCGGTACTATCGCAGTTTGCGATCCCCTCATCATGGCTACCGCCGGTGTTTGAGTCTATCGATGTCGTGGGGAGACTGAATCGATCGATGAGCGAAATGACCGGCTTGCCCGAAGGGATTCCCCTTGTTGCCGGTGGTGCTGATAACGCGTGTGGCGCAATCGGGTGCGGAGTGGTGAAAGAAGAAATTGTTCTAGCGAGCATTGGAACGAGCGGTGTTGTGCTGGCCCCGTCATCAAAGCCCAGAACAGATCCGGCAATGCGCGCGCACACGTTTTGTCACAGCGTGTCGCACATGTGGTACGTTATGGGAGTAACGTTGATGGCCGGCGGAGCTTTTCGGTGGTACAGGGACACGTTTACGAACGAAAATGGATACGAGCAACTGACGGAGGAAGCAGCAACCGTTCCACCAGGATCGGAGGGACTATTCTTTCTTCCGTACCTCAACGGTGAACGGACTCCCCACCGGAGCGCAAGTGCCCGTGGTTCCTTCGTTGGCGCCACTATCCGCCATAAGAGGAAGCATTTTTCCCGAGCTGTGCTTGAAGGGATAACGTTTGCGATGCGCGACTCGCTTGAGATCATTCGTCATCTTGGAATTCCCATCAGGCAAATTCGGGTTACGGGCGGCGGAGCGAAAAGCAGATTCTGGCGGCAATTGCAGGCGGATGTCTATGGAAGTGAAGTCGCCATGGTGAATTCTGATGAAGGTCCGGCTTTTGGCGCTGCGTTAATTGCTGGGGTTGGTGCCGGTGTGTACACGAGTATTTCTGAAGCCGTCGAAGGTATCGTTTCTGTTGCGGAAACAATTCAACCGACAGAAGAATCGTCGATCTATGATGAGCGCTATCAGACGTTTATATCTTTATATCCGGCGTTGAAGAACACTTTCGAAAAGATCCATCAGCAAGAGAACTGAAAGGAAAAGGCGATCAATGTTATCACCTGAACAAATCCGCCAATACAGGGACAACGGATATCTGGTTGTCCCCAATATTTTATCGGAGCAGGAAGTAGATGACTTTGTTAATTACGAAGCAACCCAGGATCCTGAACGTCGGAACCATCTCGATAATCATAAGCTGAATGAGCGTTGGACCCGCGTTGCGAAACACCCCAACATTGTCAGCAACATCCGCCAGATACTGAATTCGCCAAAGCCGATGATCGTGCAAACGATGTATCTCGAAAAACGTCCCGCCGAACCCGGCAAGGGAACAGCATTGCATCAAGATAGTCACTACTTGCCGAATGAGCCGAACACACTCATGGCCTGCTGGCTTGCAATGAGCAACACCGACGGTGAGAATGGCGGCTTGTGTGTTGTTCCGGGAAGCCATAAGAGCGGTCTATATAACACACACAAAGCAACCAATTCAAAGGACCATCAAGTGTGGGAGACCGAGCACTTGATGCGAGACCGGACTGGCAAGGAATGGAAGGACAGATTCTATTCCTTTGAGATTGATGGATTGGATCTTAGCACAGTAGTGAATCTCGAAGTACCCAAAGGTGCAGGCGTCTTTTTCTCGAGCCACACAATTCACGGTTCATACGGAAATAAATCGCCCAACCGGGTGCGGCGCGCGTTCGCAACGCACTTCGTAGCGGAAGGCACGTGGGTATTGCGTGCGGATGTACAGGACGTTGTATCGGCACTTTGAAATTTCTAGCAGGGGAATTGATGAAAGAGACATTTATCAAGACCGGTCACGCGCAGATTGATACACTCGTGCCGCGCATTAGAGCATTTCTGGAAAACGATGTTTCCGAATACAACATGATGGGAACGAAAGTGCGGGGGTACCGTACCCCGGATGCGCCAAGCATCTGGATCCGTGATCACTCCGATATGATGCGGGGTGCGAAATACTGGGAACATGACTTGAAAAGCTTAATCGACCATTTCGCCGAGACGCAGACTGCGCGCGGCTGGCTGTTCGATTACTTCACGATGACGCCGGAGAAGGTACCGTGCGAAAAAGAGAACTGGGCAAAGTATGTCCGTGTTCCGGTCGAAGCGGATGTTGAGTATCGTTTCGTGAAGGCAATCCACCTCGCATGGCAAGCAACGGGAGACGATGAATGGCTGAGACGCATGATCCCACACATGGAAAAAGGGCTGGCGTATGTGCTTTCGGACGAATGGCGATGGGACCGGAAACATAAGTTGGTGAAACGCGGCTACTCGATTGATACATGGGATTTTGACTACACGGCGGGACGTCACGACTGGTTGAATTTTCAGCTCAATGAGCACACGTTCTGGGGTATCATGCACGGCGATAACTCCGGCTACTACGAAGCGTTCATGCAGATGAGCGGCTTCTATGCCCATTTGAAAAACCGCAAGCGTGCCGCGTTCTGGCGAAAGTTTGCAGAGGCCTTTCGGAAACGCGCCAACAAAGCCTGTTTCAACGGACGCTTCTATACGCATCACGTGCCACTCGTTCCAGTGACGATCGACGGGGTTGACACCTCCGAGCAACTCAGTCTCAGCAACCCCATGAACATCAACCGCGGGTTGGCAACGCATGAAATTGCGGTGAGCATTCTGAGGGAGTACCAGAAGCGCGATGAGACGACCATGGCGTTTGCGCCTTGGTTCAGTATCGACCCGCCGTTTCCTGCCGGTATCTTTGGTGAGGAGAAACTCGTGCAAGGCATGTATTGCAACGGAGGCATCATGCCGCTGGTGGGTGGAGAGATCGCACGAGCAGCATTCGAGCACGGCATGGAAGAGTACGGCGTCAAGCAACTGCTCAAGTACGAAACACTGACCGCCAGCAATGAATCGTACCTCTGGTACTTTCCCAACGGAGAGCACGCGACAATTGAGACGAGCACAAGTCCCGACTCATCACCGACTGACGGGTGGGGCTCGTCGTCTATGCTCTATGCACTTATTGAGGGACTCGCCGGCATCGTGGATGAGCATAAACTCTTTCAACGCGTACGGCTTTCTCCTCGCTGGGTCGCAGCGGGCTGCAATGAAGTGTCTGTAGGATGCGCATATGGAGCCTCGCAGACAGGTATAGAATACGACTTTTTTCTTCGTCGGGAACAGAAAGAGATCGAGCTCAGAATTCGCGGCAAGGCAGAAGTGGCTCTGCATCTCCTTCTTCCGATGGGTACAAGCGCGAGAGCTGCGACAATGAACGGGCGGCCATGCAAGTTCACAAGAAGCAAAGTCGAAAACAGCCCTTATGTGGACGCGACTTTTGCCGTCAAGAAAGAGATGAACGTCCTTATTCACTATTCATGATCACGCTAATGCCATTATGAAGAGAAGACAATTTCTCAAGACCCCCGGACTCAGCGTCCTCGTCCCAACCGCTATTGGGATTGAAATGCTGCCACGATTTGCGGCTTTTGCGGTACCCGAAGGCCAGGTCACAAATGACAATCCACAATTCCCGCAGAATCTCCATCCGGATTTTGTCACCTACCATCCAGGGATTGAGTACTTCTTGCTCGGCAACGGAGACATCCAAGCCGTCGTGCAATACTCTCCCCGGCAAGATGTTGAGAAGCCGCAGTCATTTCTCGGACTCACGCTGATGAGTTCCGAACACTTCGCTCGGAAGTGGAGCACATTCCTTTTTCATCCCGAAGCAGGTTTTGGTCGGACGATGTTCAGTGTGGTACTTGATGGGAAACAGTTTAGTCCGGACCCGAGATCATTTCGTTCGATTGATTGGAAGCACATCGACAACGTTCCGGTCGTAGCGCTTCGATGGAATGCCGGCGCTGTTGACGTGGAAGAAGAATTCTTTTTGCCTGTCGCGGGTGGGGTCCTGTTTAGGCGGGTGATTGCGACAAACAACGGGGCGACCCCCGTGGCCCTAAAGGTTAATGCCGGACTCGTCCCTAACTTCGCCCTTTTTGATGATATCTATACAGAAGATCAGGCTGTCGTTGGCAACGGATTTCATCGGGTCCGTTTGATGACGGACGAGAAAAACGTCTCGACATCATTTCGCTATTACATGTCTGTCGATAAGGGAACTCTCGCGGCATCTCAGTCGCTCCAAACGCAATTCACCTACTCCATCGGTGGGGACGAACAAAACTTACCGAAGTCGTTCTCACAAACACAAAAGAAGACATCCGACTACTGGAGTGGAAAGACGCAACTTGAATCGGGCAGCGCATTGCTCGACCATCTGTTCAACATTTCCAGATCGGGACTCAAGGCGAATATTGCACGGAGCGGCAAGCGCGACTCAGGCATCTGGATGTATAACATGGAATGGGTCCGCGATGATTCGATGATGGTGTCGGGATTGGTGAAGGCTGGTTTCTTTGCGGAAGCAAAGACTATTCTCACCAAGATGCTGGAAAAGTCCGTTGGGGAAGATGGCAGGACAATCGAATCGAGTCGCTGGTTCGGGCACGACTACACCGAACTTGATCAGAACGGAGAGTTGTTGTATGTGGTCTGGTCATATCTCTGCTGGACCGACGATGAAAAATTCGTACGCAAGTTCTGGTCAAAACTGAAACTCGTGGCCGATTTCCCACTCCAGGATATTTTCTGGAACAAGACTGCGGGACTGCTCCGAAACAAGCGCGAATACTGGGAGCGCAATGACTCTTTCGGCTTTACGGATGGGTTCGAGATGGTGTATCAGTTCTGGGTGATTCTTGGACTCGAGAAAATTATTGAGGTTGCCGAACACCTGGGAGACCGGAAACCCATTGCCCGATGGCGCGATGCCGCTGGAAAGCTGAAGTCTGCAATGCTGGAAAATCCAACATACCGCTTCATCGAAGATGGCCATTTCATCAAGCGGAGAAGTTTGAACGGAGATTGGCAGCGGTACGTCATTCCGCCCAACAGAAAAAGCATGCCGCCCGACTCGCCTCTTGCAACAGAGGAGAAATCTTCGTGCGATCCGGACACCGCTGAAGTGCAGCCCATTATATACGGAATGATTGATCCTTCAAGTGAGCTTTCACAGAAGACGTTGGACTGGGTCGAGAAACTATGGAATCAGCGATGGACAACCGGCGGCTATTCGCGTTACAATGTTTCCAGCGAGCCTGATCCACCGGCCCCGTGGCCAATTGCTTCGTTGTTTCTCGCGCGGGCGTATGCGGAAGCTCGCAACTCCGAAAAAGTTTGGCGTGTGTTGAATTGGTTAAATTCGATCAACGGAGGAAAATCCGGGGGATTTTTCGAGCGTTACGGTCCCGGCATTACGCCGCCTGCCCCGCCCGTTGGTATTGTCGGGTGGGCGTGGGCGGAAATCGTATCCCTGGTTGTGGAAAACATTATGGGGGTCCGTCCCGGTCTTGACTCGCTTGTGATCCGTCCGAATCTTCTGGATGATGTGAATGAAATGAACGCACGGTTTTCTGTACGAGGGATTGGAGTAACTCTTTCACTCAAAAAGGCTGTTGCCGAACCGTCCGTTCGCGTAAATAACAGGCCGGGTATCATGAAGAACGGCGCGTTCACAATGAAGTATCCATCCGGCGGCTCGCTCAAAATCGAAATGAATGTATAAGCGCGAAGAAATCAAATTTTATCATGAAGGCGATGACTATGAAAAGAAAACAGTTCATCAAATCAGTGGCCGGCGTTGTTGCCGGTGCAGCGCTCTTGCCCGAACTGGTTCATGCAAGCGCGAATGAATTATCGAACCAAGCGAATGCGACGATGTGGCCTTCGGTCGATCCGGCCGACGAACGCTTTTGGCAGTTCGTGCGTCAACAGTTCCCCCTGGAGCCGGAGAAACATTACATGAATACCGGCGGACTCGGTGCCTCTCCCTACATGGTGATCGATGCGGTGAAGGGGAAGATGGACGAACTGGAGAAAATCTCGGAACCTGGGCACAGTGAACCGCTGTGGAAAGAGATAAAAACGAATGCTGGCAAATTGCTCGGCTGCGAGGGGGACGAAATTGCGTTCACCCGTAACACTACCGAAGGAATCAACATCGTTGCGAACGGCCTTCCACTCAAGAGCGGTGACGAAATGATAACGTCAACGCAGGAACACGTTGCGAACCAGGTAACATGGCTTGCTCTGCAGCGTCGGAGGGGAATTGTTATCAGGACCTTCACTCCCTCAACTGAGTCTGCCCAGGAGAACATCGACAGAATTGAGAAATTGATCACGAAGAAGACACGCTTGATCAGCATCCCGCACGGCCTGACGACAACAGGCCTTATCATGCCCATCAAGGAACTTTCGCGGTTAGCCAGAGCGAAAAAAATATGGTTCTTCGTCGATGGGGCGCAGACGCTCGGGATGTTCCCGTTCAGCCTGCACGATCTGGGGTGTGACGCGTGGGCGGCAAGCGGGCACAAATGGCTTATGGGTCCGAAGGAAACCGGTGTGTTGTACGTCCGCAAAGAAATGCTGGACACAATCGAGGCAACACACATCGGCGCATACTCGGATGAGGTGTACGATTTTGAGGCGGGGACGTTCAAGTATGTGCCATCCGCCCAACGCTATGAGTACGGCACAGTGAGCATACCTTTGAGGGTTGGGCTTAATGCGGCGTTTGAATTCGTTGACATGATTGGGATTGACAATATGTGGACAAGGGACCGAGAGCTTTCCACACGGTTGTTCGATGGACTTCGCGCAATTCCAAACGTGAAGGTTCTTTCGCCTGCCGATTCTTCTCTGCGCAGTGCGATGATCACGTTCATGCATGATACGATCCCACACCTGGAAGTTCAGGCACATCTCAACAAGTTCAACCTGCGCACACGATCTGTCACAGAAGGCGGACTTGCCGCCCTCAGAATATCCACACACATCTATAATAATTTTGATCAAGTGGAGATGATCATCGAAGGTGTAAAAACTTTGAAAAAGGGTTAAGCATGACCTATCCGCACGAGGCTCGATGAAATCTCTCGATATCTATGACTATAGCGTCATCGTAGCGTACCTTCTCTTCATGTTGGGGATAGGGTTCTATTTCATGCGGGTTAGCAAGGGAGGCAAAGATTTCTTTGCGGGTGGGAATATGATACCGTGGTGGGTATCGGGAATGTCTTTGTTCATGACCAACTTCAGTGCCTGGATATTCACGGGGGGAGCGGGGTTTGCATACAGCGTTGGCTGGTTTGCGTTACCGTACTTCATAGTTGGTGCGATCGGCTATTATGTGGGGACGTTGCTTACGGCAAAGCAATGGCGACGCACCAGATCTATCTCTCCCATTGAGTATACCCGTACACGGTTTAATGTTTCAACACAGCAGCTGGTAGGGTGGGTCATCTCGATCAATTTTATTCTCTCGGCAGGAGTACAGCTTTCGGCGACCAGTATCTTGATGGCCCCGGTCTTACAGTTCGACAGTATCGTTCTTGTCGCCATAGTTCTTGGTACGGTCATTCTTGCGTATTCGTTTATGGGAGGTTTGTGGGCGGTGACCGTGACAGATACTCTGCAAGGGATCATCGTCCTCGCGATTGCGTTCGTTGTGGTCCCGGCGAGCCTGTACCTCGTTGGTGGATTCGACACGCTCGTCGATAAACTTCCTGCCATTACCTTCGACCATCTCTATAATGGTGTGCACTACGATACCAGCTGGCTTGTTGCCATGCTCATGATTACATCAATCGGATTCGCGGCGGGCGGTGCACAGCGATTCTATGCAGTGAAAGACGAAAAAGACGCCCGTCGGGTCGGCTATTTTGCCGCCGCCCTGGGAGCGCTTGGACCCCTTGTATTCGGCATTCCGCCACTTGTTGCAAAAGTGATCTGGCCGAACCTTGCTGATGTCGAGTTTTTCAAACCGTATCTCAACAGCAACCCGCAAGACCTCGTCTACTTTGGCGTGTGTCTGAAGATACTCCCGAATGGACTCATCGGAGTCTTCCTCGCAGCCATGCTTGCGGCAACAATGAGCACGCTAAGTTCTGTCTATAATCTCGTTTCCTCAATCTTCACGCGTGATGTATACCAGGCACTATTCAAACCGGAGACGACAGACGAACAACTTCTGAAGATTGGGCGAATCGCGTCGCTGGGGAGCGGCTTCATTGTGATCGGACTTGCAGTGGTGTTTGTCACCAGTAAGCTTGGGATTTTCAACTTGATGCAAGCGTTTTTCACCCTCTTCAATGTGCCTGTCGTTGTGCCCACGGCATTCGGTCTTCTGTTTCGGCGTGTGCCCAGGTGGTCTGCTTTTGCTTCGATCATTTGGGGACTCGTCATCGGTGCAACGACAAGGTATCTGGTGCATTGGGACATGGGACCACAGGTGTTTCTCGCATTTGCAATGACCTTCGGTATTTTTGCCGGATCATATTGGTTCGGAAGGTTATATGTAGAACGCAAGCTGCTTCTTGTATTTTTTAGCGCCGGGATTACCGCAGTGCTCATACTCCTATATGCAACGACGGGTGGACCGGAAATGACCGGTTGGAACCTGGCTCTCGCAATTGCAAGTGCCGTTGCCACAGGTTCCAGTTTGCCCTACTTTTCGAAGTTGTTTGCGATGGAAACACCCGAGCAGAAAGAGATCATCGACGAGTTTTTCAAGAAGCTCGACACGCCAATCGATGTAGCACGCGAAGTGTTTGGCGCCGGCAAGAAACAGGTTTCAACTTTTCCGCTGGTTGGTGGCACCGTGGTCGTCATGGGATTGCTGATGGGCCTGATCTTCTTCACCGAAATGCCGAAGAGTGAAAGCATCATTCTCGGGATTCTCATTTCTCTGATGATCGTGGTTGGAGTGGTGATCTGGTACTTCGGAAGAAAATCCGAAATACGAAATATCGACAAGTATCTTGAAACTCAAGAAAAGTGAATCGCGCAGCCAAATATCCTACTCTCTCCCTTTCTAGGAACCCTCGATGAAATCTGTTGATATCTATGACTACCTGGTTATTGGTGCCTACTTTCTTTTCATGCTCGGCATCGGTTTGTATTTCATGAAGATCAACAAGGGCGGAAAGGAGTATTTCGCAGGCGGCAGCATGATCCCGTGGTGGGTATCGGGCATGACCTTGTATATGGCCAACTTCAGCGCCTGGACTTTTACCGGCGCGGCGGGTTTTGCTTACGCCACCGGGTGGTTTGCAATTCTCTATTTCGGAACATGGTCGCTCTCCTATTTCGTTGGCGCTCAACTGACGGCTTCGAAGTGGCGGCGCACGCGTTCCATTTCGCCAGTCGAGTACACCTACACACGATTTAACTTCACAACACAACAGTTCCTCAGTCTCGTTATATCGCTCAACTTTACTCTTTCCGCGGGTGTCCAGCTCGCCGCGACATGTAAACTCCTTGCTCCTGTGATGGGTCTGGATATCACTATTGCGGCCCTTGTAACCGGCATCGTAATTCTCCTCTACACGTTTATGGGCGGATTGTGGGCGGTCTCGATAACTGACGTGGTGCAGGGAGTGATTCTGTTGAGCATTACCTTCATTGTGATGCCGCTGGCGCTTGGCCTGGTTGGTGGGTTCGGTAATCTGGTCGATGCTCTGCCGGCACTGACGCTGGATCATACCTATAATGGAGTACACTATACCGAGCATTGGCTGGTTTCCATTTTCCTGATCATGACGTTGGGTACGGCCGCTGGTGCGGCCCAGAGGTTTTACAGTGTGAAAGATGAACGCGACGCGAAACGTGTGGGCAAGATAGCCGGGGCATTGTTTCTCACCGTCCCCTTTGTGTTCGGCATTCCTCCGCTTGTTGCAAGCGTAATCTGGCCTGATCTTTCACAGGTAGAGTTCTTCAAACCGTATGTCGGTAACAATCCCCAGGATCTCGTTTTTATTGCATTGTGTCTCAAATTGCTTCCCAACGGTCTCATCGGAGTATTTCTTGCGGCCATGCTCGCTGCAACAATGAGTGCGCTCAGTTCGGTGTACAACATGGTTTCATCAATTCTCTCTCGCGATATCTACCAGGGCTGGGTCCGCCCTGACACAACCGACGTTGGCTTGCTTAAAGTGGGAAGGGGTTTTTCGATTGCAATCGGTCTTACCGTCACAGGTCTGGCGGTGCTCTTTGTGAATAGTAAGTTCGGGATATTCAATCTTATGCAGGCCTTCTTCACCCTGTTGAACATCCCGGTCGTGGTGCCAATTACGTTCGGACTTCTGTTCAGACGCGTTCCAAAATGGTCGGCCATTAGTTCGATTGCATGGGGTCTGATCGTCGGCCTCACCACCCGTTATGTACTCGATTGGGATATCGGCCCACAGGTATATCTTGCTTTCGTCATGTCGTCGGCAATTTTCATTGCTTCATATTGGCTCGGAGGTATTTACAGGACAAACCGGAAACTTCTGTACCTCGTGTGCCTGGGCGTTGTTGTCATCACCGGCGTTTTATTTCTCAACACCGTCGCCGGGGAAGTGTTTCTCTGGCGACAACTGCTTGCAGTAGCGAGCGCAACTGTTCTTGCGTTGAGCATGTTCGGATTCGCGCACCTCTTTGCATCGGAAACTCCTGCCCAGCGTGAGATTGTGGATGAGTTCTTCAAGAAGCTGGATACGCCGATCAATGTTGCCAAGGAAGTGTTTGGGGCAGGGACGAAACAAATCTCAACATTTCCTCTCGTTGGAGGGACCACGATCGTTATGGGGCTGCTGATGGGACTGATTTTCTTCACGGACGTGAGTGCGAAGGAGATTCCTGTCCTTGGAACAATGATTGTAATCATGATCGTATTCGGTGCTCTCATGTGGTACTTCGGGAAGAAATCCGAAATCCGGAGCGCCGCGCAATACAGTGAAGGTGCGGGCACGGAATCAAAAAAGTGAAATAGCCTGGGAGACAAGCATGCTCACGTTGTACGGAACGAGAGCGCTGGTTACGGGAGGTTCTCGCGGAATAGGTCTTGCCTGCGCTGAGGCTATGGCCCGAAACGGTTGCGATGTTGTTCTGAACCATTTCGGCGACGGAAAGAAAGCCGAACAGGAATGCAAGCGGTTAAGCGATGTTTACCATCGAAAGGTTTACCATGTTGATGCGGATGTCGCGGATAACAAAGCGGCTCGCCAAATGGTCAAACAAGCTGCGTCATTGTTGGGTGGTCTGGACATTGTCCACAGCAATGCCGGCATCTGCCGCTTCAGTCCTTTCATGGAAATTGACGATGAGAATTGGCAGCGTCATCTCAGTGTTAACTTCAGCGGAGGTTTTTATGTCGGGCAAACAGCAGCGAAGATCATGATCAACCAAGGGACAGGCGGACGCATCATTTTCACGGCGAGCATAGGTTCATTTCGTTCGAACGCCACGCAGACTCATTACTGCGCGACGAAGGGTGGCGTTCATTTACTTGCGCAGGGTATGGCGCTCGAATTGGGGAGTCATGGCATAACGGTAAACTGCATCGCGCCCGGTTGGATTCATACCGACATCAACGATGAGCAGTCTCGCGACACTGAAGCAGTGAACCAGTGGCTCAAAGCCAATTGCCCTGTTGGTAGGCTAGGGAAACCCGAAGACTTGCAGTCTGCAATCCTTTTTCTTGCAAGCAAAGAATCCGCTTACGTCACCGGGGCAACCATTTCCGTCGATGGGGGGTGGAACGCACAATTATGAAACCGTATACGATCACTGCTTTGAAAATGGGAGGGACAAAGGTTCCGTGTGCTGAGATTTATTGGATGACAAAACTTACCGGATGGGAGCAGCTGACATTCTGGGCGTTTCTTATCGAGAATGATGAACGGCGCATCCTCCTCAACACCGGTTTCCCAGAAGACTACTCCTTGCTGCACAAGCATTGGACCACGTGGGCAAAATCTGCCACCGGCGAAGAGGGACATGTCCCCATTGTGCATCCGGACAACCTGATCGTAAATGCGTTAAGGAAAAAGAACCTCACTCCTGATCAAATCGACCATGTTCTCGTTACACCACTTACCGCATATGCTACCGGGGGACTCGATCAATTCAAGAAATCATCCATCTGGATTTCACGTCGAGGTTGGGTGGATTTTCACGCCCCCGATCCGGAAGTACCGCAACTGCCGCGTCATATTGTCTTTCCACCAGACGTGCTGCAGTTCCTCGTCGGTGAAGCCGCTGCAAAGATTAAACTCTTGCCTGATGAGGAGACGGAGTTCTTGCCTGGCATACGTTCCTGGTTCTGCGGAGGACATCACCGATCGAGCATGGGCTTTCTCATAGAAACGTCGAAAGGAGTTGTTGGAACGACCGATGCAATATTCAAGTACAGAAACATCGAAGAAAACATTCCACTTGGACTGAGCGAATCACTTGAGGAACACTACAAGCTATTTGCGCGAATGAAGCGTCAAGCTGGTTTGGTTCTGCCGTTGTATGATCCATTGCTGATTGATCGCCATAAAGGAGGAGTTATTGGATGAGTATGTATGATTTTTCTGGTAAGGTCGCGTTTGTAACGGGTGCGGCAAGCGGGATTGGGGAGGCAACCGCAAGGCAATTTGCCGAAAGGGGAGCCCGGGTTGTCGCTATTGATCGCAACGAGAAAAAACTTACAGCACTTGTGTCTTCATTGCAATCCGATGGTGCTGAACATATTGCATTAGCCAAAGATCTTCGTTCGGGAAAAGCAGCTCAGGAGGTTGTGCCGGAGGGTCTCAAAAGAACGGGAGCGATAGACATCCTTGTGAATTCTGCCGGCGTGTGTCACTTCAATCGCATCAACGAGATCTCAGTCGAAGAGTGGGACGAGATCATGGAAATCGACGTGCGGGCGCTCTTCTTCACGAGCGTTGCCGCAGCGGAAGCGATGGACCCAGAGCGTGGTGGCAGGATCATCAACCTTGGCTCAAATGCAGGTCGAAAGGGTCGCGCTCTATCGGCGCATTACGCGGCAGCGAAAGCGGCAGTCAAGAGTTTGACCGAGTCTCTCACGCTTGCCTACGGCGCGAAACATATCGCCGTCAATACAGTCTGTCCGGCAGTAACGGAAACGCCGATGTGGGAGGGAAACTTCGCAGAGCTGACCCGAATTACCGGAAAAACTTCCGCACAGTTTCTGGAATCATGGAAAACCCTCACCCCGTTTGGCAGGGTAGGGACAACAGAAGATGTTGTCAATCTGATTACGTTTCTTGCTTCGGAGAAAGCCTCGTTCATTACCGGGCAGGAAATTAATGTGTGCGGCGGCTTCATGCTTACGTGTTAGGATTCACAATGAAAGGACGGATTCGATGAACATTAAGAAATCAGAGATCATCAACAGAGACCTCCGCCATGACGAACCGAACGAAGTCGGAATCTCAACGCTGAAGCAGGCGTATGACGCGATGGATCGCGGCGACCTTGCTGAAGCAAAACGCATTACCGAGTATGCAAGGCTCGAATGGCAAATCGTGCATGACATGTACGTGAATTGGTCATGGTCGTTCTTCACGTACATCGCCGACAATTATGGAGAGGAAGAACTTGAGAAAGCCTATCGCAAAATCCTTGGCAGCTACTACAAAGCCCGCTACGATAAGGTGATGGCAAGTGATGTGAAAACCCAACTGCAACTGACGATCGAAGGCTTGCGCGGCCATTTAATGGGCCCGGGACGTCAGGGAGAGATTGAGGTGACGGAAGAGAATGACCGTTACGTGTTGAAACTTGATCCGTGCGGCAGTGGCGGCGTGGCGCGGCAACGTGTTGAAAGTGGCAATGAAACTCATCCCGAACTGTTTGGTTTTTCTAAGAAACCGCACAGTTGGACGTGGGGCAAGGACAATGTTTGTTACTACTGCGGACATTGCACAATGGTGAATGAAATTCTCGCCGTGGAAAACTATGGTCATCCCATGCGTATCACGGAATATCCCGAGAAAGCGGAAGATCCGTGCATATGGTACATCTACAAGGACCCCAAAAAAATTCCGGCCGAGTACTTTGAACGGCTCGGCAAGAAAGCACCGGAAGGTCTACGACCTCGTAGAGGAGCGCCACGCTTGTCGGCGAAAAAGAAATGAGCAAAAAGCGATCGCCGGAAAATGCTTGGTCTATGCCATGGGATGCGCCTCTCGTGCCCGAATTTCCTTTTTCCTTCCGCAATGTAGAAGTGCTGACGCTGACGTACAAGACGGACATGCAGAATGTTCGAGCGTTGCTTCCGCCGCCGCTCGAGCCGATCAACGATTGGGTTCTTATCCACATCTACAACATGAACGATGTCGAATGGTTGGGGACATACAATGAGTGCAACGTTATGGTCAGCGCGCGTCTTGGCGACAAAACGAGTGGAGGATACTCACCGTACTTGTTCCTCAATAGTGACGTGGGTCTCGCTCACGGGCGAGAGGTACATGGACAGCCAAAGAAATTCGGCGAACCCAGCATTGCCACGCGAAAGGACTTGCTCGTCGGTGTATTGGAACGGAACGGCATTGATGTAATCACCGGGACGATGCCGTACAAGCAATCACCCGGTACCCTCGACGATCTGAAACGCGATACGTTTGATTTTTCTGTCAATATCAACTACAAGGTAATTCCACACATCGACGGACGTCCCGCAATCCGCCAGCTCACGAGCCGACTGCTTACTGATGTCCGCGTTCATGAATGCTGGACGGCGCCGTGTACTGTCGAATTGCGCCCCAACGCCCATGCACCTATCTACAAACTTCCCGTGAAGGAAATGGGAGAGGGATATTTTTGGCGGGCGGACTTCACGCTCGTCCCCGGCACTATCATTCACGACTATCTTAAATGAATCAGAAAGTTGTCATAACAGATTGGGGCTTCCCCTCGCTGGATATCGAGAAGAACATCTTCGCGAAGGTCAATGTGGAATTAACCCATCATCAGTGTAAGACTGAGGATGAAGTTGTCAAGGTTGTCTCCGATGCGGATGTCGTGATGGTGCAATGGGCGCCAGTGCGGGAGAAAGCAATTGGGGCTATGAAACGATGCAAAGGGATCGTTCGGTATGGAATCGGACTCGACAATATCGATCTATCCTTCGCCAAACAAAAAGGCATTGCTGTGAGAAATGTCCCCGACTATTGCTTGCCCGAAGTTGCGGACCATGCGATTGCGCTTCTGTTATCGCTCCAGCGGCAGGTAGTTCAGGTGGACAAACTTGTCCGCCAGGGAGTTTGGAAGATCACCCCACCGTTGGTTCTTCCGCCGCTCAGGCACAGTGTGCTGGGTCTTATTGGATTCGGGAGGATCGCGCAGTTAGTGGCAAAACGTGCAAAGGCGTTCGATA
>DASWHW010000053.1:0-4869 GCA_036397975.1 Bacteroidota bacterium | reverse complement strand
TTCATCACCGGACGCCTAGCTCAGCTGGTTCAGAGCGCCTGCCTTACAAGCAGGAGGTCAGAGGTTCAAATCCTCTGGCGTCCACTTTTCCTCCTTCCTTGCTTCTCAAATCAATCTTTCCGTTCTTTCGTCATCACAGTTCATTCCCCCTCGAAAGACCCTTGCCCTGAAAAAAGTAGTTTCCATAATGTGCCTCTCTTCTTATCTGGTATATCTGTTCGGATTTGTCGTTGCATTCCATATCCTTCAAGGCGACATCCGCAAAGATGTGAAACTGCAGCTCAAGCAGACCGTTCCCGATGTGGAGCTGGTGGTCATTCCAGCACATGAAAACGATACCCACGAATTTCAGTGGATGAAGGAGAACGAATTTCGCTATCGGGGCGGCTTGTATGATATAGTGAAAACCCGCGTAACAACAGACACAACGTACTATTACTGCATTAACGACCTCCAGGAAGAGCGCCTTTTTGAAAACCTCGGAGAGGAGGTTCGCAAGCACACGCAAAACAACAAGGCAGCCACATCCCTAGTGAAGAACGCCGGCAGCCTTGGCGAGCATTTCCCCATATCTTTCCATGGTTCAGTTTTCTCACACGGTACTCGCGAGTGGCTGCAATTGACTTCATCACGACCGCTCTCACACAGCACTGATGTCCTGACCCCGCCGCCTAAGCTCATATAACAAGCACGTGTTTTCGATGGACCACCTTATCAGCCTGCGCTGACCGAGGCCGTCGTCCATGCTGCATCGTTCACAACAAATCAATAAAGAAAAACGCGTATGCATAAAGCTCTACTCTTGAGTGGTGCTTGGCTCTTTCTGATTTCCGTGATCCCTCAAGCTTTCGGACAGGAAACAGAACAAGAGCCATCCGACACCCTGTTGCATTATCAAATCGATGATGTTATCGTAACAGGTACGAGAACGGAGAAACGAATCATCGACGTTCCCTATTCCGTCGAACGAATAGACAACTCACAATTCCGGTTCGACAGGCGGGTTTCGGTAAGTGACGTTCTTGGTTCCGTGCCGGGACTTTTCATGCAATCACGGTACGGAAACCACGACGTGCGGATTTCCATACGCGGCTTTGGAAGTCGGTCCAATAGTGGAATCCGAGGGGTTCGGATTCTTTTGGATGGGATTCCGGAATCGGAACCGGACGGTCAGACACGCATCGAGGCCATTGACTTCAATTCCATCGGCTCCATCGAGGTTGTCAAAGGAAACTCATCGTCTCTCTATACCAACGCGCCCGGCGGGGTTATCAACTTCATCAACGACATCAACTTCGCCAAAAGCCATGTGGTTCAGTTTAACGACTTCGGCTCTTTCGGTTTGAGAAAAAATGGATTGAAGGTCGGCATCCGAACAGAGAACTATGGATTCCTGACAACCTATAGCTATCATCAGTCAAAGGGATTTCGTTCGCACAGTCAGGACTACTGGCACATTTTGAATTCGGTTGTGGAGACAACCCCGGGTGACGATTCGTTCCTTCGGATCTATGGCTATTATGTTCGCGGTCTGATTAAACTGCCCGGCTCGCTGACGCTGGAACAATTCGACGCAGACCCTCTCCAGGCAAATTCGCGCGATGAGGGGAGAGACGCAAAACGAATCTCTGAAAAGGGAAGGCTAGGCATTCAGTTCAGTACATTCTGGGGAGAAGGGAGAAGCAATCAACTCGAGCTCACCGGATACGGGACAATCAAGTATTTCGAACGAGCTGCGCGTGAATATCGAATTATCAACAGGAATGGAATCGGGTTTTCAGGCCGTTACATCCACAGATCTCAACTCTTCGGCCATGACAATGAGTTTTCTGTTGGAAGCGACATGTTCTCTCAGTACGGGCCGATTGAAAACTACGACAACCCCAACGGGAAAAAAGGTGACGTCCTTAGCCTGCTGACAAACGAAATCATCGGCAATATCGGGTTCTATTTCCAGGAGTCTTTCAGCATCATCAACGATCAACTCGACGTCCTCTTCACCGGCAGATACGATAAGGTTGTTTTCGATCAGGTGAATCAGCTCTTTGAGGCACAGAATGCAGTCCGTCGTTTCGAGGAGTTCACCCCAAAAGGAGCGCTCAATTTCAAGTTCACGCCATCGATCGCGCTTTATACTTCATATGGAGTCAGCTTCGACAGTCCTGCCGGCAATGAACTCGACAACTATCCCATCAGCTCGATGCCGACCCTTCTCCTGAATCCTGACCTGCAGGCGCAGAAGTCCCGGAACTTTGAAATCGGAGCGAAGGGGAATATCATTCGCGCCGGCTCGGAATTTTTCAGGAGATCATACATTGATGTAGCATTCTTCAATAGCATAATTGAGGATGAGATCGTTCCGTTTGAGATCTTCGGTGAAGTGTTCTTCCGCAATGCGGCCAAAACTAATCGGAAGGGAATCGAACTGGGAATTACAACGGAAGTTATAGGCGGGCTGAAAATCAAGGCCTCGTACACATTTTCGGATTTTGTGTACCGCGAGTATGCCGCCGCGTCGATTCAGGCAGACACGACGATCAGGGATTTCTCGGGGAACATTGTTCCGAGTGTGCCGAAGCATAACGCAACCCTTAGCATCTCCTATGAGCACAGCTTTAATGAGCAGGTGACCGGATTTGTCAAAGAGACCTATAACCATGTGAGCGGCATATATGCTGATGACGCCAACAGCGCCAAAACCCGTGGCTATAACCTTCTCAACACAACTGCAGGTGTGGATGTGAGGTTTGGGGGATTGAATGTTCTCTTTTCGGGCGGCCTCAATAATATGTTCGACTTGCTCTATGTTGGATTTGTCAATATAAACTCATCCTCAGATGAATTCTACGAGGCCGGCGAGCCGCGTCATTTTTTCGCAAGCTTGAAACTTGGATACACTTTCGAATGAGAAACATATGAAAACTCTTGTCTTGTTTATGGGAAGCGTCGGGGTTGCAGCGGCCTGTCTCCTTCTCGTCTTGTTGCCCGCTGGGACTGCCGGCAACAGGTCGAGCACCGCACAAAGCGGGATCGTTGCGGGGCAGAACTTCAGGATTTATCCGAGTTCCATCTCGCAGAGCGAAACATTCATTACCCGGCATCCGCTTAACCAGAACATCCTTTTTGCCTCCGCAAACACCATTAACCTATCCAACGGGTTCATCAGCGAAGGGGTGTATGTTTCAACAGATGGCGGTTTGAATTGGAGAGGAAGCGATACATGTAACGGCGCACCGATTACATTTCACAGAGGTGATCCGGGAATCGCAATTGATAAGGACGGAAAGTTTCTGTTGATCCGTCTCGGGTTCTCTCCCGGTCTCTTCGCGCATACATCGACGAACATGGGACAAACATGGTCTGCCCAGGTTCAAGTTGCAACGAACGATCAGGACAGGGCCACCCTTGTTTCCGATGGAGATGCCGGCAGTTTGTATTTTGGCCGCTCGTACGCCGTTTGGGTTCGGTTCGCCCCTCCGTATCCGGTGTACTACTCGTACAGCACTAATGGAGGAAGCTCCTGGAGTCCATCTTCTCAAATCAATAATCCACCCCAACGATGTCAGGGTGGTGAAGTCTCGATGGGGCCGGGAGGCCGTGTCAACATCTGCTGGGCGAGTGTCATAAACACCTCCCCGTTCACGGAGGATTACGTCGGGTTTGCAACATCGACTAATGGGGGTGCAACGTGGAGTGTAACGGAAAATGTCTTTGACATGAATGGAATTGCAGGACTGCTTCCTCAGAAGGCAAACATCCGCGTTAATGGACTTCCCCGGATAGACACAGACCGCAGCGGCGGCCCGCGCAACGGATGGATTTATGTCGTCACTACAGAACGTTCGCTTGCACCTGCAGGCTCAGATCCGGACATCGTCCTGCATCGTTCAGCTGATAATGGTGCAACCT
Source organism: Bacteroidota bacterium (assembly GCA_036397975.1). GTDB lineage: Bacteria > Bacteroidota > Ignavibacteria > UBA10030 > UBA6906 > SZUA-287. Next base: position 960 of record DASWHW010000053.1, on the reverse strand, counting down.
GGTCGTCGGGCTTCCGCGTGAATCAGGATCCAGTGAACAATGGAAAGATACAATACTTCCCGGCACTCCACGTGGACGACCAGGGCGGTGTCAATGTTTTGTACTATGACGATAGAAGTACTACAAGCGATTCATCGGGGGTCTACCTCTCCCGCTCGGTTGATGGTGGAACCACGTGGACTGATTATCCGGTGAGTGACCATAACTTCAAACCGATACCCATTGGCGGACTCGGTCAGGGATATCAGGGAGACAACATCGGGCTCACATCCAGCAACAATATGTTATGGCCCGTTTGGATGGACAATTCGACCGGCGCGTATCAGATCTGGACATCCCCAATTGATATTACCACGGGCGTAACCTCAGATAACGAAAACCACGCAAGCGAATTCAATCTTCATCAAAATTTTCCCAATCCCTTTAATCCACAGACCACCATTGCATTCGATTTGCTGGATGGTGATCGGGTCCGATTGACTGTCTATGATACGAATGGGAGAACTGTCTCTGCGCTACTAGACGAGTACCGGGAAATGGGCAGGCATGAGGTTCTTTTTGACGGAAGTGATATCGCCAGCGGGACATATTACTATCAGTTGCGGGTGGGAGAAATGACGAAAACGAATGCGATGGTATTGACGAAATAAAGCTAAGAAGTCTTGTCTTCAAAGATGGTTTCAAATGAAATCTTCTCGTTCTCTTGAGCGAGTGCAAAGCCCTCCCCGACGCAGCGTGAAAGAATCAGGGTGATATTGTCGGGTCCGCCGCGGTCATTGGCAAGATTAATGAGTTCGTCGGCAGCATCCTTCAACGAAGAGGTGGCCGAGACAACCTTGAGCATATCGTCCTTCCCCACAAGCCCCGACAGGCCATCGCTACACAGCAGGAGAACATCTCCCCTAAGCAGCTGCATCTCAGTCATGGGGATTTCAATTTCCTTCTGAGCAAGAGCTTGAA
>DASWHW010000052.1:0-34361 GCA_036397975.1 Bacteroidota bacterium | reverse complement strand
ACGAAAGCAATTCATTCAATTCCGCAATGGTCGATCTGAATGTCCGGCAGAAGTTCTTCGCCTTGTCCTGGAAATTTGCCGGTATATCATGGGAGAGGCCACCAATCCACATGTAATTGTAGAGAAGCCTGGCGCCACAAGTCGTCTCGAAGAGATCAAGAATCTTCTCACGATCGCGTAGACAATAGAGGAAGGGAGTGAACGCGCCGATGTCCATCCCGTATGTTCCGATGGCAAGAAGATGACTGGCGATTCGTTGTAACTCGGCCATGATCACGCGAATATACTCAACACGTTCCGGCACCTTGATATTCAGCAGCTTTTCACACGCAACCACGTAGCCGAAGTCGTTGTTCATCGCGGCGATGTAATCCATCCGGTCGCAGTAGGGAATCACTTGCTGGTAATTCGTCATCTGTTCCGCGTGCTTCTCAAAGCATCGGTGCAAGTATCCAATGTGGGGAATCATGTCCACGACAATCTCTCCGTCAACAATCAATTCCAAACGGAGAACGCCGTGCGTAGACGGATGCTGCGGCCCCATGTTGATCACCATCTCCTGCTCCTTCAGGGGGCGTCCGAAGCCGGGAATCGTCACTGGCCGTCCGGTCGTCTCATCGGTCGCTGTCATCGTCGCGGTAGTCAATACGGAACCTTCATACCTTGATAAAACTCGGGCAACTGATAATCCTTTCGCAGCGGATACCCTTCCCAATCATCGGGAAGAAGAATCCTTCGCAAGTCGGGATGTCCGTCAAAAACCACTCCCACCATATCGAACGCCTCCCGCTCATGCCAGTTGGCCGTCTTCCATACAGACTCGACTGATTGACAATTGGGTTTCTCTGCTGTCACCCCCACCTTCAAAACAATTTTGTGATTCCATTTCATTGAATGAAGATGATACACGACGCCGAGTTTTCCATCCGTGTTATCCACTCCGCTGAGACACATCAGCACATCGAATGCTGTTTTCTCATTGTCGCGAAGGAACAAACCGACGTCTTTGATCCGTTCAGGCGCAATGCCGATCCAGGGATCGATCGCCCCTTCTACTTTGACATCGAGAACGGCACTGCCGAAGTTTGATTTCAGCAATTCATGAATTTCTTGTGGGATCATGGAGATCGTTTCGTGGGGGTTGGTATGGGCAGATAATCAATCAGGCGGATTTCTTTCTTGCAAGACTGGATGAACGAATTTTTTCCTGGAGTTTCATCAGGCCTTCCAAGAGAGCCTCTGGTCGCGGAGGGCATCCGGGCACGTAGACGTCCACAGGGATAACCCGGTCGACACCTTTCAGCACATGGTAACCATGTTCCCAGTACGGACCTCCGCAGTTCGAGCAGCTACCCATCGAAATAACGTACCGTGGCTCTGACATTTGATCGTAGAGTGTTTTGATACGCGAAGCCATTTTCAGAGTCACCGTGCCGGCAACAATCATCACATCCGATTGTCGCGGAGTACCCCGAAAGAACACGCCGAACCTATCGGTATCATAGTGCGAAGCGCCCGTCGCCATCATTTCGATGGCGCAACAAGCCAGACCGAACTGCATCCCCCATAATGAGGAAAGTCGTGCCCAATTGAGCAGTTTATCCGCCGAGGTGATAAAGACATTACCGTTTTCAAATTGCTGGTCGAGAAGGCCCATATACGCTACGACTGAATAATATTATGATTGCAACATTTCACAGCGCCACCTCTTCTTCCAGGAGATGATCTTCCCTCACACCAATCCCGCGTTCGTATCTTGGAACCTTCGGCGCCGGTCGATCCCAATCAAGATCCCCCTTCCGCCACACATACGCGTACCCCACGAACAAAATCACGAGAAATACCATCATCTCGACGAAAGCAAACCAACCCAACCCTTTGAAGACCGTGGCCCAGGGAAAAAGGAAGACTACTTCGACATCGAAAATCAAGAAGATAAGTGTAACAACGTAGAAGCGAATGTTAAAGCGAACTCGTGTATCGCCAATGGGTTCCTCACCGCATTCATAGGTCGTCAACTTGCTTGGATAAGGGCGACTCGGCCTAATGAGCCAGGAGAAAACAAGGCCACCGGCGACAAAAACGACACCGAGAATTAGAAATATGAAGACTCGACCAAATTCGGTGAGCATGTACGATGCTTCTCCGGACGGTAGGGATGTGGGAATTGAACTCTACCTGCTTGCACTGCAGCGTCAATATAACTGGTTTGGTTAGGAATGTCAAGAAAGGATCGCGCATGGAGAGTGTGAAGTGATCAAGTCAACCTCTTATTCCGAAGTTTCACTCCCAACGAAACATCTTCACGGCAAGAAGAATGGAGACGATACTCCACGCAAGGAGTCCGACAAGCTGCGGAATGATGTCTCCCAAGGTTGCACCGTCGATTGCGATTGTTCTCAGTCCGTCAGCGAGGTATGTCAACGGAAAGACGTCTGTAATCGTGTGAACGATGCCCGGAAGATTTGATCGACTGAAGAACACTCCCCCGAGTAAGATCATGGGCAGCGTGATCAGGTTTGCAATTGGTGCGACTTGATCCTCGGACTTCGAAATCCCGGAGATCGCGAACCCGATTGCAAGAAAGACGATGCCCCCGAGGATCCCGACAAGAAAAAGATCCAAGAAGCTCCCGATAAAATGGAGATCAAAGAAGATAATCCCGCACCCAATCATGATCACTATTTGAATGACAAGCACAATGAGGCGAGTTGCCACCTGGGCAATGATGAAATCGTTAGGATTGATAGGAGTGACCCACAACCTCCGGAGAATCCCCCGTTTTTTCAGACCCACGAAACCAAAGGCAACGCCAAAAATCCCGGTTTGCATAATGGACATCGCAAGAATGCCGGGAATGAGTCGATCGATGTACGTGAGGTTTCTGCTTTGGACCTGCTGAACGCTTACATTGGCGCGGCTATTTTCTTCGACTGACTTAAGAGCCACATCATCACACACACGTTGAACTATCAGCGCGGCCAGCTGACCTTCCTGCGGTTTTCCATCGTTGGTGAACAAAGAGAGTTCTCCGTGTCTGGCCCCGGAAGATTCTGGTGGAATCAGAAGAACAACATCCCGATCGCCAAGTTTGAGGAAGTTCAACTCCTCTTCACGCGTTCCCTCTACAATACTCAGCGTTTGCACATGCTTCAAGGAGTCTAGAAGCCACTGTGCATTCTCTCCCGATTGGTTGACAATTCCAAGTTCAATCTTTCCCAATCCGCCAAAATCCACAAAGGCAAACAGAACAATCATGAACAGGGGGAGAAGAATGTTCCATATCAGTGCCTCTCTTTGCCGTGAGTACATCTTCAATGACGCGATAAACAATTTCCACAGTACCATCATCTATTCATCTCTCAGTGAATGTCCTGTCATATTCAAGAAAACATCTTCCAGGCTGGCAAGCCGCTCAACACGACTCTTGGTAAATCCTCCTGAAAGAAGTTGCTTGATCAACTCCTGCGGCGGCGCACAGGCGATAATCTTCCCCGAGTCCATAATCGCCACACGGTCACACAATTCCTCTGCTTCCTCCATATAGTGCGTGGTGAGGACGATGGTCTTGCCTTCATCACGGATCTTGCGAATGACTCCCCAGAGATGCCTCCGCGCCTGCGGATCGAGACCGGTGGTCGGTTCGTCCAAAAAGAGCACTTTGGGATCATTCACCAGGGCTGCTGCAATGGAGAAACGTTGCTTTTGGCCGCCTGACAATTCGGATACCATCGATTTTGCTTTTTCTCGGAGCTCCACTTCGTTAAGGAGAGCCATCGGGTCGACTGAGCGATCATAGAGCGCTGCAAACAAATCGAGCAGTTCGACGAGGTTCAACTTGTCAAAAAATGAGGAGGTCTGGAGCTGAACACCAATTCTGCGTTTCACTTCTTGCGGTTTTTTCCGGACATCGAGACCATCGAGAATGATTTCGCCTCCGTCCACCGGCCGGATTGTTTCGATCATTTCAAGTGTTGATGTTTTGCCAGCGCCATTTGGTCCGAGAATTCCGAATATTTCGCCTGTCACCACCTCAAAGCTGACGTCGTTTACAGCCAAAAGATTGCCATAGCGCTTGCTTAAATGCTGAACTTTCAATATTGGTGTCGATCCAATGGTCATGATCCCATTCCTGTCCGTTTGATATCCAGCGTGTCGCGTGACCGAATGGTCATGCGATGCGTTGTCGTTGTAAAAGGCGATGTGCTGTAGATATGACTCAAGATTAGATCATAGGTAATCTCAATTTCCTGAAAAATCTGTTGGCCAGGAACTGAGCTGAATGTCACTGGGAGAACGAGATTGGAATCGGGAAAGGAATACCATTTGAGAGAGACACTTCTTCCCTCTGACTTCGACTTCGATTCCCATGGCGAATCCACACTGAAGTTCGAATCGCAATCATACCGAACAGAGAGAGTGTAGGGTCGTTGGGGAAGGTCGAATCTAAGCACCCTACTCAACTGTTGCCCGCCACTCCCATGCTCTGCTGACAACAGCGAATCAGCAGTCTGCACGCGGAACCATTCACGAGGCGGACTCTCATCGTCTATTGTGAACGAGGTTACTCCGCTCGGAAATGTTGTATCTTTTCCATTGATGGATAATCCGGCAGAATTCAGTGGTTCCGCACTCTCCACTTTTATTCGAGACGAATCAGAGCCGACCTCCCACTCCTGTGTTACCCTCACGAATTTGTTCCACTCCTTATCATACACCGTTTGTACGGCAAGAAAACCGGTCATCGTTGCAACCCCAATCAATGAGAGGACCAGCCCGATTGGTTTCTGAAATCGCCGAATCCAGAAGAGGTCGGCTGCCGATCCACGGTAGACTGCAACTGATGCGAATATGAACGGAAGCGAAAGCAGCCCGAAGACAAGAATATAGAGAGCATCAACAAAAAGGCCAATGAAGAACCCGCGATCTGGCACTTGCGCAATTTCCCGTTGGAACAACACCAGGCCTTCATTGAAAACCAGGCGCCACATAACATATGGCGATAGCAAAAGAAATACTGACTTCAACCAAGCCGGTCGCGATAGCAGAGAGAGAGAAACGAGAATTAGTGCGGCTGCCGGATAGGCAGCAAGGTCTGGACTCAATATCGAGAAGACAATGATCAAGAAAGAAAAAATCACTAGTGAACGGAGAAATAGCGTGTGGACCTGTGATGAAACCTTGAATCTATTCTCGAGACGGAAGATGAGCCAGAGGCCGGCCAGTCCGGCGAAAAAGGAGAGGACGAAATAACCAGCCTGATTGTTCACCCATGGATTTCGAACACCGCTGATCGCACTAACCAACGCAGGCGACGACCAGATGATCGCTTGCAACAAGAAAGAAAACAAGGCAAGCTTTACACCAGACCAGCGAACTGCCACCGTCGTTGGGGTTTTTTGTGAACGAGCGTTTAAATATGCAAAGACGCCGACGATGAGTCCGATCAAAGCGAATATTCTCAGCAAAATAGGATTGAGGAAAAACAGCTTTCGGCCGAACTGAAGAAGCATGTATTCTTCGATTTCCCTTGAAGGAATTCCTTCATCGAATCGTCTCACCAGCGAAAGCACCAGGTCACCTGACCGCTTCAGACCGCTTGGATCAAAATTCTCCATGTTGTCTTGTGGTGTGTGAATCGGATCACTGACGTCAGATGTGAAATCCATTGCTGGTATTCCTCGTTCAAGAAAAGGAACATGATCCGAACCGAAGATTCCCCCTGCCGCCTTGTTGATCACCATGATATTCGAATCATACCGCAGGTCGTCATATCCCAGCGAATCGTAAAACTCATCATAGGCCGCTTGCACAAGCCAGCGTGGAGCCGAACCGAATCCAGGGGCATTGGGATCGGGTCCGAGGTAACTCCCTCCGTTCGCCATATCGATCTGCAGCATTAAATCTACGCTATCAATATCTGAAAAGTGGTCAACAAAATACTTGGACCCAATAAGTCCTCGTTCTTCCCCACCCCAGCAACAAAAAACAAGGGTCGAGGCCGGCCGGGTCTTGCCGAGAACCCTCGAGAGCTCCAGAACAGTTGCGGCACCTGAGCCATCGTCGTTCGCGCCGGGAATATCCGGCCCTGCCGAGTCAATATGTCCCCCAATGACAATCATGCGACCGGTTTTTCCTCTGACGATGCCTACAGCATTTCCACTGGAAGTGTTTGTTGTTCCAGCAACGCGAATCGGCATAACATAGCTTTCCTGACATCCAGATTCTCTGAATCTTGCGGCAGCATATTCCAACGCGGCTTTCTCCGCAGGCGAACCCATAGGTCGCGGACCAATATCGTGAGCAAGAGCTTTGAGAAAAGCGTAGGCACTGTCTTGCGAGAACTCAGGTGCGCTGGCCGATCCCAATTCAACCAACAGTGACAACCCTAAAAGGACGATAAGGATTTTGAATACGGGGGAAAGGAATTGTTGGGGCAAGGGATTTACTTATCTGCCAGCCGGGCGGGGTTCCATTGGGCCTCAGCGATTCCTGCCTTCTGGTTCATAAAACGTGAAAGGACGAACAGAAGATCCGAAAGCCTGTTAAGGAATACGATCACTTCTTCACCTATATCTTCATTTCGTGAAAGCCGTACCACAATTCGCTCGGCTCTCCGACATACTGTACGGGCAAGGTGAAGATATGATGCGGTACGCGACCCACCGGGGAGAATAAAGTTGTTGAGGGGCTGAAGAGAAGATTGAAACTTATCAATGGATCCTTCAAGAACGGCGGAGTCCTCTGCGGCTATCCTGCGGACTTTTCCCTCACCTCCGGAGCGCGGCGTGGCTAGGTCGGCCCCAAGCTCAAAAAGTTGATTCTGTATCTGGATGAGCATCATGTCGAGATCGGAATCGGAATTATCCGCGAGTACACACCCGAGGACTGCGTTTAACTCATCGATTGTCCCATAGGCTTCAATGCGGAGCGCATCTTTGGGAACGCGCTGGCCCCCAAAGAGTGAAGTATCGCCCTTGTCCCCTGTCTTGGTGTAAATTCTCATTCGTGTTTGGTATGCCGAAGTGCAGACAGAATGTATGGATTTCGATTTCGACAAGCAAAAATTGCCGTTTGATTGTCGCGTTTGGTTTGCGCGCACATGTTACCCATGCTCCGGGGTGACTTTTAACACTGTAGAGCTTGTCTCAATCTTCTATATTGAACCCGATTCATTAACGCAACTCCGGTCGACGCTCCCCCCACCGTCAGAACCCACTGAGAGTACGAACGACAATTTGAAGATTCGAGTTTGATTGACCACACTCGGCTCGACACCATTCGTTGTTCGAAAAAGAAACAAAGCGAAGAGAATCAATTTGCACTCCTCATACGAATCTGAACAAGCAGCCCATGTCCGGCAACTCTTGAAGCAAGCAGATACCCTCGTCAAGAAGCATCTCTTTGATGAGGCGTTGAAGCTTGTGAAAGAAGCTCGCGGTGTCGATTCCAAAAACCCGTACGCGTGCGCCTACGAAGAACGGCTTTACCAGCTGATAGCCGCACATAGCGCAAATTCATCCGGAAACGGGTCACCCGATAAGAAGAAAAGTCTTGGAAATGCCCCAAACGGAGTTGGGCTTCAGAAACAGGGATCAATGAAACCAGTCCTCGCAGCACGCATTACCGGAATGATTGAACGCGCCCGCGAATTTGAGAACGAAAAGGACTTTGAGCGAGCACGAGCCGAGATTGCGCGTGCACTTTTGTTGGACCCAAGAAATACTTCTCTCGCCGACGACGAACAGCGACTGGCGTGCATTATTCAGCAGGAATCGGAGAAAATGTCGGCTCGCCAGAATGAGCATGAGGCTGACATAGAACTGAAACGCCAGGAGCTTCGGAACCGGCACTGCGAACTCGCTCGCAAGGAACAGGAAGCGCGCTATTCACAGGAGATGCAGACGCGCAAAGATGTAATGCTGCAAAAGATCGCTGAATATCTTCAGCGGGCCGAGGAATTCGTTGAGCAGCACCAACTTGATGAAGCCCTGCACGAGGTTCGCTTCATCCTGATGGTCGATCCGGCCAATGACCGTGCTGTGGCACTCAGGAATGAAATCGCCATCCTGATCCGTGATCGAAAAGAACAAGAGAATGACGCGCAGAAGAAGAAGGCCGAGGCAGTTCGTGCGACAGTCCAGAAGCACCTGACTCAGGCGAATGAGCTTGCGGCAAGGAACATGTTTTCGCATGCCCTTTCTATGCTGGCACGCGCTTACATCATTGACCCTGCAAACGAAGAACTACAGGCTTGCGAACTCAAGATTCGCTCACAGGAAGATGAATACCTTTATCAGGTGAAGCAACAGAGGCTTCACGCTGAAGAAGAACGGGCCAGGGTGTGCGAAGAGGAACTGCAGCGGCTTGACGAAGAAGAGCACCGACTCCAATTGGCAAAACTTGAAGAAGAAGACAAACAGAGAGTAGAGCAGTTAGAAAAAAAATTACGACACCATCTTGATGAAGCAAGGTCTGCGATGGCGCTTGGTGCCTTCGATGAAGCCCTTGCAGAGGTCGCACTCGCATTCCAGATGAATCCGATGGACAATCAGGTGAAGAAACTCGAGGGGGAAATCCTTGCTGCAAATGGGCAGGGCAAACCGGCAGAGGAAACTGGTACTCCATCGGAAGAACTCGATCAGCTTCTTTCCTCAGCACGTGAGCATCAGGAACGAGGGGAGTTCGAAAAGGCACTTGACGATATTGCGAGGGCATTTGTACTCGATCCGCTGAATAAGGAATTGGTATCGCTTGAGGATGAAGTTCAGCAAGAGTGGTTCCAAACGCAGACCGTCGACGGCAACGAACAGCCTGCGGTTGAACTCGAAACAAACGAATCATCGTTGATCGTGCAAAACATACGGAAACTGCTCGCAGATAACAAGACCGAAGATGCTCTTGTCGCAATTGCACTGGGACTTCTCGAAGAACCTGAGAATCAAGAACTGGAAATCCTGAAAGAAGAAATCATCGCCTCCCAGTCACCGGATAATCGACCCTCAGATCAGAAGGGAGAAGTGGAAGCTCATCTGTCGGCAGCACGCAGTTTTCAAAATGAAGGGGATATTCCAAACGCACTGGACGAAGTCGCAAAAGCACTCAGCCTCGACCCGTTGGATGAGGAAGCAAGTGCTCTCGATCGAGAGCTGCACGAAAGTTTGAAGGTCAACAGTTCCACAATAAGAGAAAAAAGATGAGAAGTTCTACAGCAATGCATGACCAAATTCAGCCTATGATTGCACTTGAGCTGAACGTTGCACTGGAAGAAGTTAAGGAGGGAAGACTTCCGCAGGCGCTCACATCAGTGAAGCGAATCCGCGCCTCCCACCCCCAGAATATTTTTGTGGTCGCGTTGCAAAAACAGGTCGAGAAGATGGAGGATCTGCAACAAGCAGGTACTCTCACACCTGACGAGCGAAGTCATTTGTTCCAATCGTTGCCGGCCATCGTCGAGCGCGCAATCGAAGAACACAACCGAAACATTGGTCATGTGGAAAGTCGACCGGATGAGCAAAAAACGGCAGCATTGGAGAAGCTTCGGAACCAATACTTGCAGCGAGCAGACGAATGCATCGAGAAAGAGGAATTCGATCGTGCCCAGGAAGAGGTGAAGCGGGTCTACATCGTTTCTCCCGGTGATGAGAATGCGAGAATCTATGAACGTCGAATTGCAAAACTCCGCGATGCAAAACTCACTTCTGCGTCGAGACCCGCGGTCGTTGACGAGCTCGAACACGCGAAGGACACTACGACTGAGACCTTAGCGGCAACGAGGAACGAACAAAAGCAGAAGAAAAACCGTATCGTTACAGTGATCGTTCTTGTTGTCATTGCCGTAGCGGGAACGTTTATTGGAACCGCTCTCTTCCTCAAAAAACAGTCAAGGACAGTGTATAATGTCGTTCAAATGCCTTATGACGAGGTGTATCAAGAGGTAACGGTACAGCCAAAGGGAGCAAGTGATCAGCCTGTGTCGGTCGCTCAGGCGGAAAAACCTTCAGAGAATGTCAAAAACATCGCGGGCAAGAATAATGCGCCCGAACTTCCTGCGGCACAGGACGAGCTCGTGAGCAACGCCCCTGCGATCGAGAAGATGAATCCGCCGAAAGAAAATGTAATTCAAAAGCTCTCGGCTCAACCGATTGAATCCAGAGCAACTACCACTCCAAAAACAATCGGATCTAGACAGGAAAGATTGCCATCAATCCTACGGCTACAGAGTGTAGAGTTTCCTGCATCAGCCGCAAAGAAGGGACAAGAAGGCAAAGTGATGGTCAGAGTGCAGATTAGCGAAAAGGGAAAACCACTACAGGCAAAAATCTTGAGCAGCACGAATCCGATCTTCGATGATGCCGTTGTCATCGCAGTCATGAAGTCCGAGTATACTCCCGGCATGATGCCGAGCGGACCTGTTACCAGCTGGGTGACGATTCCGTTCAATTTCAAGAAGTCCTACTAAACACGGATCCTCCCATCCTTGGATGGGAGGAGTTCCTACCCGAACAAGAGATCAATGTCTTCGCGGGTCAGTGATTTGACCAGACCGCTGTCCGTGGTAATCATCTCTTTCACGAGCAGCTTCTTCTTCTCCTGTAACTCCAGAATTTTTTCCTCCACACTTTCTTTCGTAATCAGCTTGTACGAAAAGACGTGCTTTGTCTGACCGATCCGATGAGTTCGATCAGTTGCCTGGATCTCAACCGCTGGATTCCACCATGGATCGTAATGAATCACATAGTCAGCCGCGGTGAGGTTCAGCCCGGTGCCGCCGGCTTTCAAACTGATGAGAAAGAGCTTGATACTTTCGTCTTCCTGAAAGTGTTCAACACATTTTTCCCTATTCGTCGTTCGACCATCAAGATATTCGTATAAGATGGCTTTGTCGTCACAGTGGCGGCGGAGAATGGTGAGCATTCTGACGAACTGTGAAAACACCAGGACTTTGTGTCCCTCCGCAATAATATCATCCAGCATTTCAGCAAACGCTTCGAACTTTCCGGAAGAACCTTCATAGCCGTTTTCCACGAGCGCCGGATGACAACACACCTGGCGGAGTTTGGTGAGGCCTTCCAGTACTTTCAGCTTTGATCGACCCATCCCCACTTCATCAATACTTTGGAGGATGGCTGCTCTGAAGTGATCTCTCCAATGATAGTAGACCGCTCGCTGGGCAGCGTCCATATCGCACATCACCACCGATTCCTGCTTCGGGGGAAGATCTTCCGCCACGATGTCTTTCGTCCGCCGAAGGATGAATGGGAAGATGATCTTTTTCAACAACGCCGCTGATTCCTTGTCGCTTTGACGTTCTATTGGATTCGCAAAGTGGTCAGCGAATGTATGTTCACCTCCGAGCATTCCTTTGTTGAGAAACGCGAACTGAGACCAAAGATCCATCAGGTTGTTCTCCACTGGTGTACCGGTCAACGCCAGCCGATGCGCAGCCTGCAACTGTCGCGATGCGCGGGCATTCTGTGAAACGGGATTTTTTATGTTTTGAGACTCGTCCAGAACCAGATAGCAAAACTCCATCTCCGCAAGGAGGTCAACGTCCCGCCGAAGGATTCCGTAACTCGTGATGATGATTTGGAATTGGTCAAAGTCCTGATGATAGCGGCTGCGGCCATATCCACTATAGGCCAAAACGCGGAGAGAGGGAGTGAACTTCTCCGCCTCGTTTTGCCAATTGAAAATTAGTGATGTTGGCACCACAACGAGAGACGGCTTCAATTCGCCTTCCTCATATACTTTTTGCAAGAGTGCCAGAGTCTGAATTGTCTTTCCCAATCCCATGTCGTCTGCAAGAATCCCTCCAAACGAAAACTCCTTCAGGAAAAAAAGCCAATCATATCCAGACTTTTGATACGGTCTGAGCTCTCCATTGAATTTTTCCGGAATCGCCCGAGTGCCAATTCCGGAAAAAGAACGAAGCCGCCCACGCATTTCTTCGAACGTTTGATCAATGTCCACTTCATCTGCATCGATAAGGAGCTCGTCGAGTGCGCCAATTTGGGCACGCGAGAACGTGAGACCTTCGGCATTGCGTTCACCAAGTGCTATCGTACGGCGAAATTTTGCAACCCACTCATCCGGGAGGACGCCATATGAATCATCGCCAAGTTTCACAAATCGTTCTCCCCGCTCGACAGTCTTAAGCAATTCATTCATAGGGACTTTCGCACCATCGAAATCCACATCGGCCTTGAGGTCAAACCAATCAATCCCCGACGAAACTCTCAATCGTAAGAGCGGTGTCGATTGACGGAGGCGGTGTTGCTTCAGATTCTGAGCAAATACTTCAAAACCCTGTCTCTGCAATGCAGGGAGTTTTGTATGGAGCCATTCAAGCGGGTGAACGGTTGGAGTGTAGACAAGAGGCTGCACCATTTCCCGCCGGGGCTTCACGCCGGAAGCTATTAAAGACTCACGAAACGCCTGCTCGCCGTGGCGATCTCGCTCAACAATATGGTACTCTTCATCTTTTGAAATTATATCAAACGGAGATTGCATGCCGTTGAGACTTCCTAGCGTATCTTTCACCTCCACACTACCATAGCGAAACCGAAGCTCGATCTGCAAAAGGCCGGCGGTTTCCACCAGATATAGCATTGGCCCGGCATCTCCGGATGTTCTCACGAGCGAGGGAATATCGCACTCTACTCTGAATCGCTGCATTAGAGAAGGAATCGTTGTTTCGAAAAACGTCTTCTTGTCCCGGAAAGGGACGTACATAGGAAGGGTCGTCGTTTGCACGGCGCGGAGCTGTTCTGCTGAAATTCCCACCACGCGCGCAATCTCTTTCCCTATGGCAACCCAAAGGGGGTTTTCACTTAAAATGAGGAGGGATTCACCAATAATGATCTTCTTCGCCGGGGCCTCAAGGTCAGCGTGTAGCTCCAGTCCACCGTTGGTTTCTGTCAGTTTCAATCTAAACTCATAAATGTCCGCCCGGACGTGTGCCTTTTTGTTTGACACTCCTTCGTCGGTCGAGAAATGAACCACTTTCCCAATTAGCATTTCGAAAACATCTTGCCATACCTGCTGGTTGACGTACTGGGTCGTTACGGGGAGGGACTCACCTCCGTTATTTGATGGCGTGGAGAGGTTGTCGCTTATGATAATGGAAAGTTCTTTACCATTAGAGGAAAGCAGGTATCGCTCTTTTTGATCACCTCCGCCGCTTACTGTGCTACTTTCTTGAGGCAACGATGTGCTGCCGTCGATTGTCTCCGCAACAGTAAGGGGAAGAAGAGATCGTGTCCGGTCGTTCCATCCAATACTATACGCGAGCCTTTTGGGAGAGCGAGTCCTTGACCTTGTATTCTCTTCCTCGTCTGCAGGAAGAAGATGATGGATTTGATCTGCCCAATAGGAAGCGCGAGAATGGAAGGTGCGTTCAGTGTCATCAGGCAAAGGGGAAACAGCAGGAGTGTATTCGATGCCTGCCTGGTGGTACATTATGGCCAACATTCCCCCGACAACGTGTTTACACGCTCCTCCCCAGTCGTATCCGCATGTGCAAGAGGATTCAAGACTCTGATCATCAATGAAAAGCTGAACTTGGGACACTTCTCCATTAGCAGTCACATCGAATGCGACCTGGTGTTCCTCTGCATTCGTCTCAATCACTCTGCCTGCATGGAATAGTCTTCTCCCAGCGGAAATTATTTCTGCCTCAGCAACTTCATTAACGTATTCTTCGGTAATCAACATTCCGGAAATTACACCCCGCCTATTCTTTGTTCTCGCATATTCAAAAAATACGAAGAGCGGTTGCTCCGCTCTTCGCACACCTTCCTGTGTATGAAACATCGCAGCTCATGTCATCATCCAATACGTCAGCGCGCTCAACAAAAATGCAACCGGGAAGGTTAAAAACCATGACGCAAAAATTTCAGCAAGCGTTTTGATGTTCCATTCGCGAGTAACAGCACCGATACCTGCCAGCGACCCTACCGAAACATGAGTAGTGGATACAGGGACCCCGAACTTGCTGGCAAGAATCACGAGGAGGCCTGTTACCAGGTTTGCAGTAAACCCTTGACCATGATTGAGAGTTGTTATCTTCTTACTCATGGTTTCGGCAACGCGGCGGGCGTTGAGCAGACCGCCGATTGCTATTGCGATTCCTACAGCAAGCATGGCATGCTCGACCTCCAATGCACCAGCGGCTAGTACCAGAGCTACAATCTTTGGCGTATCATTTAGTCCACGGGCAAAACTAACCACTCCCGCACTCAGGAAATGCGCGGCATCAAGAATCGACTCCACGTTCATGCCAAGCAATTGTCCATTGTAACGCCGGATGCATTCCTTCTCCATCTCAACCGACATTTCTGGAAGCGGAACACGGGCGTAGGAGAGAACGGCATCTGGTTGGGGGATAGGGACAACTGTTTCTTTGGTACCAACGCAGATGCAGTATTCTTCGGTAATGCCCATTCGCAGGCGTGCCGCTCGGAACGCAAAATAGAGAATTGATGACAACCCAGCCGCAAGCAATGGAGAAACAAGGAGGGGTAGAAAAAAAGCAGAACCTAGCTCAGCAAAGTTTACTTGACTTCCAACAGCAACAAAACCGGCCCCGACCAGCGACCCGGTAAGTCCATGTGTTGTTGAAATTGGAAGGCCGAAAATAGTTGCTATAATGACAGTGCCTCCTGCACCAAGAGCAATAGCGAGCAGAAATGCTGAGGACCCGGCAATGTGGGATGGCACCAGTCCACTCCCGGAGAAGCTTTTGATTAAGGCACCTGCAATCAATAGCGCGCAGAGAGAACCTGCAAATGTTGAAAGAGTCGCCAGCCAAAGGGCTCGTTTGTAATCGGTTGTGTTGCTCCCGAAGAGAGTTGCAACGCCCTTGAAGTTATCATTCGCACCGTTCGCATAGGCGAGGAAGCACGTCGCCAGGACCAAGAAGAGTATCATCCGTTTTCTTTTTCGCTTTCCATGCATGCAAAATGAATACACTCGTCATGGTCCGACCCCGTTGAACGCCCCAGGCTGATCATGCCCGATCCCCGGAGGTGGAATTCATCGCGTCGTACAAATTCTTCTCGCTCTCCATACACGAGGACGTAGCTCCCATTGATGCTTTGATCGACAAAAACAAATCTGTCCCCGCGAAACTCAATTCTTGCATGTTCCCTTGAGGCAAGCCCGTTGAGTACGACAAGGTCATTCTCTTCTCCACGTCCCATGGAAACCTTCGGCTCGTCCCCATTCAGTGACCTGTTCTTCCCTTTGAATTTTACCAACAATTGCTGGCAATCATTCGTTCTTTCCCGCATATCATTTTCAACCAGGGTGAGATTTTCGTGCTCCCAAAGAATTTCGTGAAGCTCGAGTGGCTCGTTAATTCCCTTCAGCTTCATCCGCTCAACAAAACGAGTTTTTGCCATTTCACCAAGCAAGTCGCTTGTTTCTTTGGTCGTAAGAATCTCTTTTGCTTTTGCCTGAGCAACTACGCGCGCTGCTAGATTCACTGCCTCCCCAAAGATATCGCTGTCGGATTCGATCACCGGTCCGAAGGAAAAACCAATGCGCACATTGATTGTTTGATTCTCGAAGGCGTTCATGCGGCTTGCCTCTTTTAGCACTCGCTGCATTTCCACGGCCGCCTGCGAAGCCTTTTCACATTCGTTGAACCGGCACATGATCTCATCACCAATCAACTTCACTACTATCCCCTCTTGTTTATGAACCACATCCGTTAGAATACCGAGGGCTTGCGCAATAACCCTCTGGGCAACGGTGTTGCCGAATAATTCATACAGTCGGGTGCTGCCGGCGATATCGGCAAACAAAATGGCTAGATGGATGCTCGTCTCAGACACGTCACTGTGGCCTTGTTCTGCTGGATTAGAGCCTTTTGTGAAAGGGCAAAATATAACATAGCAAAAGGTCGCTGGTAATTCAAGGATGTTTTATGGTGCCTATGTCAAATCATCACGAAGACAATATATGTTGAAAATCCATTGCAGGTTGTATATCTTGAGGTTGGTCGGTGTTCTCCCCTCTTCTACCAGGCGGGTCAAGATGATGCGTGAATATTCAATCCCTTGTGTATCGATCTCCCTCCTACCCGCTTTTGTATTTTCGATTCATGCCTCCCGGAACCATCTCTCACACTCGGCACCACAGGAGTAGCACTTGAAACAACTCGCATCTCTCATCGTTCTTATGAGTGCGACCCAATCCCTGTCGCAACAATCTTCCACTGCGTTAAAAACTATCGAAGCCGTTCGCACAAACGAACCGATGAGCATCGATGGACGCTTCTTGGAAGCAGTGTGGCAACGAGAGGGCTTTTCCGATTTCACTCAACGTGAGCCGGATGAGGGCAAACCTCCAACGCAAAAAACGGAACTGTGGGTAGCATACGATGATGACGCGTTGTACATCGCCGCCCTCATGCACGATACATCCCCAGATTCGGTTGTTGGCAGATCGGGGCGAAGAGATGCAGATTTCAACAGTGATATGTTTACAGTGATTATTGATTCGTATAACGACAAGAGGTCAGGATTCTCCTTTGGAGTAAACCCGAAAGGAGCTATCATGGACGGAACAGTTTATAATGACACGCAAGATGATGACACATGGGATGGCGTTTGGGACGCAGCCGCGCGTGTCAACAAATACGGTTGGTGGGCAGAAATAAGGATTCCATTTTCACAATTGCGTTTCGCAGAAGAGGCATCATATCGATGGGGATTTCATGCGTTCCGCACGATTCAGCGTCGGAAGGAAGAGGACTGGATTGTCAGTGTCCCGTTGGACGAAACACCACGAATGTCAAAGGCAGCTCAACTCATCGGAATCTCCGGCATCTCTCCGCATCCGAATATTGAAGTGGTTCCTTACGTAACCGCGCGGGGAGAATACGTGCAAGATGTCGCCGGGAATCCATTTAATGATGGCAGCATTTACGCCGGGAATGCAGGAGCAGATCTTAAATGGGGAATCGGGAACAATTTTGTCCTGAATGCAACGGTCAATCCCGACTTTGGCCAAGTTGAAGTCGACCCTGCCGTCGTCAATCTTTCTCAATACGAAACATTCTTCGCAGAGAAGAGGCCGTTTTTTGTCGAGGGGTCGAACTTCTTCAACTTCGGTCGGGGAGGGGCCAACAGTTTCTGGTCGTTCAATTGGTCGGATCCTTTGTATTTTTACAGTCGGAGAGTCGGGAGATCACCCCGGGGGAGCGTCCAGCATAACGGATTCGCAGATATCCCGGATCGCACTTCGATTCTTGGTGCTGCAAAAATCACCGGAAAAATTTCCCAGGGATGGTCCGTCGGAGCACTCGAATCTCTTACGGCGAGAGAGAGCGCAGAAGTGGATAGCGCGGGTGTCCGATTCACCGATCCCGTTGAACCGCTCGCATCAACCACGGTCATTCGATCGTTGTACGAGTTTGATGAGGCGCGTCATGGTCTTGGGGTTCTGGGAACCGGACTATTGCGCGATCTCAAAGATCCATCCCTGCGCGACAGCTACAACGAACGTTCATTTTCCGGGGGGCTCGACGGATGGGCGACACTCGATGATGAAAGGGTTTGGGTTCTTTCCGGATGGGCAACTGCCTCAAATATCCAGGGTTCACCCGCAAGAATTACCTCCGTCCAAAACTCGTCAGCGCATTATTTCCAACGACCGGATGCCCCTCATCTCACGCTGAAAACCAATGCAACGTCCCTCTCCGGATTTGCCAGTCGGTTGGTCTTGAACAAACAAAAAGGGAGTTGGCAATTTAATTCGGGCTTCGGACTGGTTACCCCCGGCTTTGATGCAAACGATCTTGGGTTTCTCTCATCGGCTGATATCATCAACGCCCACGTGATGATCGGATATCAGTGGTTCGACCCGGACCGCACATTTCGCCGGAAGGGATGGAATCTCGGGTTGTTTCAAAGCTATAATTTTGGCCGACTCAAGACGAGCGAGGGAGGCTTTCTCTTCTGGAATCTAAAGTTCCTGAACTATTGGGGAATGCGAGGAGTGTTCGGATTTAACTCACCGGTCATCGATGCCACAACTACACGCGGTGGACCAAACATGAAAACGACCTGGGGATACGTCTCAGACCTCCAGCTCTATTCGGACCCGCGCAACAACGTCGAAGGATTACTTATTTTTGCGGGGGGTAGAACAGAATCCGGTGGATACAGATTCAGCGTGGAGCCGAGTATCACTTTCAAACCCGGACCAGCGCTTAATGTTTCTGTCTCGGGCTCTTTCTTCCGGGACTTGACTACAGCGCAATGGGTACAAGCACAACCGGATCCTACCGCCGCTCAAACATTCGGTACCCGGTACGTGTTCGGGCGGCTTGACCAGAAAGAGCTCTCAGCCATCCTGCGAGTTGATTTTGCTTTCACCCCGAAGATGAGTCTTCAGGCATTTATCCAGCCGTTAATTTCTGTCGGGATGTACGATCAGTTTAAGGAATTGGCGCGACCGGGGGCATACGAGTTCAACACCTATGGAAAGAATGGATCAACCATTACGTATGCCAATGACGTGTATACCATCGACCCGGATGGACCTGCAGGACCGGTTCCCCTTTTCACCGTTAATAATCCAAACTTTAATTTTAAGTCACTCCGGGCTAATTTCGTTTTTCGATGGGAGTATTTCCCGGGTTCAACCATCTATCTGGTCTGGACAAACAGTCGGGAAGACTTTGCCGATCCGGGTCAGTTCAACATCAACCGCGATCTGACGAGTCTTTTCTCGGCGAACGCGGACAACGTTCTTGCCCTCAAACTTACCTACTGGATCAATCCGTAAGCTCGTTTACAATTCAACTGAGACCCCACCCCGCACAACTCTCCCTGCAGCTGGAAAGAGATAGGTCGTCCCGAACAACGTGTATCCCGCTGAACTGTATTTTTTATCGGCAATATTTTCGACATCAAGGGTAATCAGCACGGGTGAAATGTTGTATGATATCCTTGCGCTGAGAATGGTGTAGGGAGAAAGCGGTACAGTGTTTTCATCATCGAGAAAGGTGTTGCGGTATGAACTGAGCGTGAGAGTTGCACCAACGCCGGTGGGCTGGGTGAACGAAATGCCGCCAGCGAATACGTACTCCGGTATGCCCTTCAACTTATTTCCGACAAACTGACCAGCCCGGAACGTAACCTGCGACCAAGTAAAGTTCGCAAACAGATTGAAGCCTCGTAGTACAAATACCTTCAGCCCGGATTCAATCCCGCGATGTCTGCTCTCATTGATATTCTGATAGCTGAGTGAAGCGATATCGAAATCAATCTCATCTTTGAGATCACTCTGGTAGAAGACGAGCGTAAGCTCCGCTGCCAGGTTTTGGTTCAACGCCAATCGTTGGTAGGTCCCTACCTCGTATGTTGATGCGAATTGAGGCTTCAACAATGGATTCGCCAAGGGGGGAAAGGCAATTACCGTGGTCGTCATCGATCCGTTGAACTGTGCGGCAACACGCGTGAGTCGTTGGTCAAAGAGTTGATCAATCGTCCCCGCTTTGAACGAACGGTTGAATGAGGCATAAATACTGCCAGCGTAGTCACTCGTTCGAGCCAGGAGAAGATTCAGCCCGACTTTGGGACTCCACGCTGAACTTGGCGGACTAATGATATCGGTCTGATTGCAGGAGGCACATGGGCGCAGATTGAAGTCCGATTCGATGCGCTCGTATCGGAGCCCGAAGTTCACGGAAAACCGTTCGTCAAAGGCGAATTCATTATTAAGGAAGAATGAATCCGTGAATCGGGTGGCATCGTCATATGTGAGGAACAACCCGCGCATGCCAGACGATGCCGCAAAATCACTTTCCATTCCCTGAAAGTAACTAAAATACTCTGAACCGAGGGAACCCCATTGGACATCGACACCTCCAAGAAGCTTGTCGGTCATTGTCCCGAATTGGAATCTGTGTTCGTACTGCACCCCTCCGACGACTTGACGCGACGACGTTTCCCTGAGTTGGGTGTCCCCAAATAGAGTCGTTGGGTCGAGCCCCAGGAGCGATCCTGTTGCGCCATCGATAAAGAAAAGGGGATTGACGAGAGTACGCACATTGGCTGACTTCTTATAACGGTACGACGTCCGCCCTGTGAATCCGCCGTGGTCTCCGATGGCAAGAGAGTAGTTCACGGATGTGTTGTGTCGGCGTTCATCCCGTCCATCATTTTTATAGAACACGCTTCCCGATGTTGGGTCGAGCCGAGCGTCTCCTTCCGTCAAAGGACCGGGGTCTTCGGATTTCACCCATTGGTTTTGTGTCGACAAATCAAGGGTGGATTTTTCGGACAGAGGAAATGTCATCATCCCTCCGAAGCTTGTTCCCCTCCACATGCTGTGTAATCGGTAACCGTTTGTCTGCTCATGAGCGATGCTCAATCGATACGGACGATCGCCAAGGGAGCCTTCCGTTGACGCGCCAACATTGAAACTTTTGAGTGTTCCTCCACCGAGTGACAGGGACGATCGACTCGATAAATCTCCCTCCGTAAGTATATTTATCACAGCGCCAAGGGCGGCGTCTCCGTACATCGGTGAAGAGCCTCCACGAACAATCTCGATTGACTGAACATCCCGCAATGGAATCATACTCCAGTTGACTAGTCCGTTCTCAAGATCATTCAGCGGCATCCCATCAACAAGCACGATATTATACTCTGCCTCTCCGCCTCCGAAAAAACCCCGCGCATTCAGGGCGGGGTTTCTTCCCACACCATCAAACGAGGAAACGGTGAAACCCGGGACGAATTGAAACACATCGGAGAGTTTTCCCGCAGGAATGGTCTTGAGTTCCGTCGCTCGCATTACGGAAATGGATGAAGTTGCGTTCATTATTCTGCCCTCTGTCCGATCGGCTGTTACCACCACTTCATCCATTGTGTAACGAAGAGTGTCAGGAACATTCTGCGCTGATGATGCAAGACAGTTGGGAAGAACAGACGCGATGACAATAAACGCGCAATACGAAAATCGCCACATGCCCATAGAACTCCCTATTTTAGAAGAACAAGTTTTTTTATGTCCAGATATTTTCCGGACAGAACTGGTGAGCCGTCGATTCCGGAAGAAACCTGCATCCGCACAAAATAAATACCGCTTGCGAGCCCCCGTGCATCGTAGATTGTTGAATAGGTCCCCGCACGATGGAACTCCTCAACCAACTGGGATATTTCCCTCCCGAGCGGATCCACCACTTTAATGGAAATATGCAACGGTGTCGCCGGATCGTCCGACCCACCGGTGACCGTATAGCGAATAGTTGTTTGAGAATTGAATGGATTCGGGTAAAGCTCAAGGAGTGCAAAATCCTTCGGCTGACTTCGACGTTCCACGACGTCCGTTGCCATTGTCCGCGAATACTTGTACGCAGTTTGTCCAACAGCGTAACCAAGGGTGTCATTGATCATCCAGAACCTGTTCACGCGAACACCAAATGGCTGTGGGGCCCATGTGTCACCGCCGTCAGTTGTAACGTAGGTCGGTTTGCTGCTGTTGCCACCAATCCATCCTCTTGTTTCCGATGCGAAACCGATCCCTTGTACGTAGTACGCACTATCGCTGAATTGCCTGTCCTGCCATGTGAACCCACCATCAGTAGTTTTTAGAAAATTCACAGGTGCGCCGCTGTTTCGCTGGAGAGAAATATAGCCGACCATGCGCGATGGGAAATCAATCTTCCAGCACCATTCGCCGAGCTGGCTGGTTGTATGAAGCATTGTCCAGTTATCGCCGCGGTTCGCTGTAAAGAGAACCACGCCCATCGATGTTTCGTTGACCGTTCCCGTATGACCGACGGCGATTCCGGAATCAGGGGACCAGAAGAACACGTCGAGCAAACCGTGTGCGAACCAACTCATGTCGCGCGTCTGCCACGATTGCCCTGCGTCTGTGCTGCGAACAAAGAAAGCCGGACCGCGGACTCTTCCCACGGCGTAGATCATCGAGTCGCCGAATGTCTGAGAACCACAAAGACCCCGGGGCTTTTGTGGAAAGAAATTATTGTTGGCAGCCCACGTGACTCCTCCGTTTGAAGTTTGATAGACGATATTCGTATCTGTCGCACCTCCGAACTCCTCAGTCCCCAGATTAAATGCGTAACCGTGCAATGAATCTGAAAACGTAATGGTTCGAAAGTAGATAGTGTTCTTGTCAAACACCTTCACCCAATTGCCCCCACCATTTGTTGTCTTCCAGATTTGTCCCCGGCCATTGGCCAGCCATCCCACTTCATCCGAGACAAATGTGACATCGTCGATCCTTGAGGAACTCATAAACGGAGCGGTGGAAAGTGTTCGCCATACCGGATCCGTTTGTCCAAGCATGCTGAGAAAAGGAGTAAGAGAAAGAAACGCTATCATCAATCGGTTCATGTCTTATCTGTGAAATTATTAAATGAGAGAACGGTATTTAGTACATCCGTTGCTGCCGTTGGTCGTCCGAGACGACGGGCGTTTGCTTGCATCGTTTCCAACAGCTTTGGATCCTCAAAAAGGGACCGCACGCGAAACTCAAGCCCCGCCTCATCATACGCCTTCATGGCGGCTCCATGTTCCAGAAGGTAATCTGCGTTCCGCTCTTCCTGCCCGGGAATGGGAAACACGACGATCATCGGTAGCCCCATGGCCAGGCATTCTGAAGTCGTCAGCCCACCCGACTTGGTGATCACGAGGTCACAGGCGGCCATCACCCGCTCAATGCTTGTCGTGAACCCAAGCGGTTTCAATCTCCCGGGATACTTCCTCGCGACCTCCCCGAGAGATTGGAGAAGTCGCTTGTTCCTTCCCGCTATTGCAATGAGTTGAAAATCATGAGGAACCGCAAGCAGCCTTTCGGCCAGCTTATGAACCGCTCCAACGCCCGCACCGCCTGACATCAGGAGGATGGTCATTTGGTTGGGACGAATCTCCAATTCGCGGGCGCACTCTGCTCTGTCTGGTGAAGAAGAAAATGCCGGCATCACAGGAATGCCAGTCACCACAACTGCGGCTTCATCGATGCCTTTGTTCTTTAACCGCCACGCGACCTCTTCACTCGCCGTGCAGTAGCCGGTAAGGTGATGATGCACCCAGAGCATGTGCACGTCAAAATCAGTAATGCAGACCCACACGGGTGTTGCCATACGTTTCTTCCGTCGCCAACGGGCAAAGATTTGTGCGGGGAGAAAGTGCGTGCAGATGATGTAATCGGGAGGATCATCCGCGAGAATGTCTTTGAGCTTCTGCGTATTCAGCCGCTCGACTGCCAGACGCAGCTTGTCCAATGCGGAATCAATTTTTCTTAAATCGGTTTTTGAATACAGATATCCCCACAGCGCAGGGTGCTTCGTAACAAGAGTGAGATACGATTCCGCGTACACTTTCTTGAAGAGGGGCGGAACAATATCCATGACGTCGTGATGTGTTGCGCGGATATCGAGCTTAGATGCGGCGGCAACGAGCGATTCAGCCGCGCGGACATGTCCCGCACCTGCAGAAACGCTGAAGACAGCCACATGCTTTTTTCCCAAGAGGGGTTTCTTTCCCTTATGAAGGACGTACGCGGGCGAGAATTGTTGAATGATTGTAGGTAATTGGGTTCAGACAATCAACGGAAGGGAGAGAAAGGAAACGCCCGCTTTGGCGGCGGGCGTTAGGCTTATTTTACCTTTTCGAACTTCAGCGCGGCGGAGTTGATGCAGTATCGGAGTCCGGTCGGCTTTGGACCGTCATCAAACACATGGCCTAAATGACCATCGCATCTTGCGCAAAGAATTTCTGTTCGCCTCATGAGGAAGCTGTTGTCCACCTCTTCAGCAATATTTTCTTTTGCGACGGGCTGGTAGTAACTTGGCCACCCAGTCCCCGACTCAAATTTCGTATCGGAAGTGAAGAGATCGTTGCCACACGCGGCACACTTGTAGACTCCCTTCGCGTGGTTGTCCACATACTCGCCTGTGAACGCGCGCTCAGTTCCCTTTTGCCGCAAAATCCGGAATTGCTCAGGTGTGAGTTGTTCCTTCCACTCGCCTTCTGACTTAATCACTTTATCGATCATAACCAATCCTTTTTTTTCGACTGAAAAAACCGTCACCTGTTTTGCAGGGTTCTTTTCCTGTTTTCCCTCGACAGGCGAACAAGCCGAAACTGCAAACACGGTGAGAAATATCAGTCCCGTTGCTAACTTTTTCATACTTCCCTTCCTTAATGTTCAATCGATATGATAGTGTACGAAACCCGTCTCACCATTTCATCACGAAAGCGTCACATACATAAGATGCGAATTCGGATGTTTCACCTTTGTGAACCCGTTGCACCGGTGCGGAGTTCCCGCGTGCGATCAATCCAGTATCCCCACGCAATAAGAATCCACATCGCAAGGCCTGCAATCGGGATTGCCTCCGCGCTGGGGGGAGGAGGACCCAGAAGATTCAGGAGATAGATGAAGCAAATGAAGACGATGAAACTCCAGAGAACAATTTTACCGCGTGAATCTTTCGGCTGCGTTGTTTGCAGATACAGCGCCAGTCCTCCAAAAAAGAATCCTGCTTCAACAAAAAGGGTCCCGCCAATAAAATTCCATAACCCGAGCCCGAGATAAATGTCGCTGCCAGGATAGAGCGGTAAGTCGGGTCGGTGACTGAGAACATCCAGAAACCAATGGCTCATCACCACTCCGCCAAGGATGACCGCAGTCCGGGTGTTACCTTTCACAGTCTTATAAAGGAGAACCAAAAGCGCCGCCCACAGAATGCTACCGAGCAGACTGTGTGTAAACGGATAGTACAAGAAATTAAGTGGAGTAACGGCAGTGTTCCCCGGATCGATCTCCACTACTTCCCAACCAAGAAAAAGGAACAAAGGCCAGAGCAGATCCACAAGCTGGCCTGCAATGAAAAGAGTCCCCAGGGAAGCCTTCGGCGCGACTTTCTTTGCTGCAAATGCAACTCCGAAGTGAGCGAGAAACATTTCTACCTCAGATCGTTATCGGATATACTATTGCCTGCTGATAATGGCGGTCGCTTCTATTTCGACCATCATGTCGGGGGTTATCAAAGCGCGGACCTCAACCATAGACGTTGCAGGCTTGACGTGGCCGAAGAACTCACCGTGCGCTCGCCCCACCTCCTCCCAGCGGGATATATCTGTCACAAAAATCCGTGTACGAACAACATCCGTTATCGAGCCGCCGAGGTCCTCAATCGCCTTTTTGATCTTCGTGAGTATGAATCGGGTTTGCTCATAAGGATCGCCGATGCTCACGACATCGCCTTTCTCATTCACCGCTGCCGTTCCGGAAACCTCGATCGTGTTTCCGCTTCTTGTGGCCCGTGAGTATCCGACGATATCACCCCATTTTGTTCCAGCGGGTATTTGCTTATTGCTGTTCATCAGTACATGAAGTGTTTGATCTCTTCTCCGCTCTTTCCAATCTCCGTCATTGCCTCGATGCCGATTTCCAGGTGTGCCCTTGACCAGCCCTTGGTTACTCTGGCGTCCGACTCTTCCGTCTTGACTCCTTCAGGGGTCACCGGAACGTCTGACACAAGCAGGAGCGCGCCGCGAGAAATGCCGTTGTAGTGGCCGACAATAAAGACCGTTGCCGTCTCCATGTCGATCCCGATGCACGTCAGTCTCTTAAGTCGAACCAGGAAGTCCTTATCGTGTTCCCACAGTCGCCTGTTGGTCGTGTAGATCACTCCGGTTCGATATTCGTATCCGCGGGAGCATATCTTGTCGGAGACAAATTTGTGAAGCTTGAAGGAGGGAAGAGCAGGAACTTCCGGCGGATAGTAATCCATGCTTGTCCCCTCACCGCGAATCGCTGCAATTGGAAGGATGAAGTGTCCTATCTCCGTTGATTTCTTCAAACCTCCGCATTTACCAAGAAAGAGCACTCCATGGGGTTTGCGCGCACTCAGAAGGTCCATAACAGTAGCGGCATTGGGAGACCCAATTCCAAAATTGATGATCGTCAATCCATTACCGTTAGTTGCCGCTTGCATCGGTTTTCCCTCACCATATACATCACAGGAAAACTGCTCGGCAAATCTACCGATGTAGTAATGAAAGTTGGTCAGGAGAATATTGTCGCCGAACTTATCCAGCGGCATTCCTGTGTACCGGGGAAGCCAGTTCTTTGCAATCTGCAGTTTCGTTGGCATGAAGAATGGGCTGTCAAATGAGAGAATTGCAGAAAAGCTAACAAATGATTCGAGAACAAACAAGGAGGAGATTAGGACTTCTTAAAACAAAAGGTGGCCGTGGTTGAATCGGTGCAACGATGAGCGGACGAAAATAAAAGGCCGGCACACGCCGGCCTTTGAGATGACTCGCTTTGAATTTTACTTCGTTAACACCAGCTTCTGCGTGGTCGAGAGCTTCACCGCACCGCTTGCATCCGTGGCTTGCCCGCTCGACGAGTCGAATCGTCGACCTTCTATTTGGCGGGCCGTAAACCTTGCAAGGTACACGCCGCTTGCAAACGACGAAGCGTTCCATGTAACCGAATGATAGCCAGCCTCGTATGATCCATTCACAAGCCCCGCAACTTGCCTGCCGAGCACATCGTACACAACTAACGAGACATGCGACACCTCGGGCACATCGAAGCTGATTGTTGTAGAAGGGTTGAAGGGGTTGGGATGGTTCGGATGCAAGAAGAACGCCTGAGGTAAGACCTCATGAGAAGCTGACTTAGCCAACCTTGTCGAGGACGTATCCTGTAGCGTGATTTCTTCGATCAGAACCACGTGATCCGGATTATTGAAGAACAACGGCTCCACGGAGAACCGCACATGCCCAACAGCGGGGACGCTGAATGCACGCTCTCGCTGTACGACTCTGATTGTGTCTGAAGTGCGGGTGTTCCATAAGGCGGACAAGTCCTTAACGGTGATCGCCCCCAATGTTTGAAAGTCTCTTCCATTCAAAGAGACCTGAAGCGCGCAAACCCGCTGCCTCAGTTGCTCGTTCCCAATGCCTCTGGGTATCGTGACATCGCAGAGAGAGAGCACATAAGAGATCTCATCAGCTATTGGAGATTGAGCCTGCAGTCGGAGAAAGTCCTCCTGAACAGATGAGAGCTCCCGCAAATGTCGCAGTCCAAATCTGGGCGCATTCCGTATGTACAGGGTAACAATGCCGCTCAGCCCATTGATACCCGCTCCGGCCAGATCAATATTCACGCTGCGTGCATAATCCACCGATGTTGAGTTAACCTTGGCCATCGGTCCATCTTCAATCTGACCATAATTTGTCCGCTCCGATGCCGTCAGCGCATATGGCGGACCGCTTGATCCAGCCCGAACAATAAGAGCTCCTCCACTGCTTGGTGTCTGACTCACATAACCCTGCGCAACCGAGGATGAAGCACTCAATGTAGCAATGGTGGATTGCACGCCCCAATTCCCACTGATCTTGTTTGCAGCGACAACATTGGGATAGGTGCCGTAAGCGTTGCTAGGGTCGTCTTGCCACACTACCGACACATCAGGGTTCTGGTAGCCCCCTTGCGGCGGGGTCTGATAGACATTCACACTCGGAGTCTTTCCATGAGCATTCGACGTTGCCCAATCAAAGACAGTCAGAACAAAAACGGGTGGTATTCCGCCGGAAACAGGGTGACGAACGAAGATCGGACGATAAGTGGAAAAGACCAAGTCTGTCGCTTGCCAGGCGATGACAGGCCGACTATTGAAATCAAGACCTCCTCCTTCACGAACTGCAATGTTTGGATTGGAAATGTTCGAAAGCGGCCGACCGTTGAAATAACTTACTGAGACCAACGCCCTTGATGAAAAGGTCACCGGATTTGGACCAAACTGAACTTCCTTGTGGTAGATGGCATTGTTTTCCTGATACGCGAGGTTGTAGTAGGCAAAGGTAGGATTGAGGGATGACGCTGACGTCTGGCTCACCTTGCTTGGCAGAAATCCCGGTTGTAGATAGTAGAGGCCAGGGTCGTTGTTCGCGCTTCCGTAGCCATCAGCTCGAACGATAACAACGACCTTTGGCGAACCGAGCAGTTTGCTTACAGCTATTACTGGTTTCAGCTCTGCTGATGCATAGAATGTTTCACCAATATTTATCATCTCCCACCCGGAAATTGTTTTCTTCATAATTGCAATTGATCTAGTTGCTCCAGTTGGAGCTTCGAAAACAACATATACATTGCCCGACCCGTCTACATCGATTGCAGGATTGGTGTTTTGGTATCCCTCCGCAATAGACGACACCTTTTGTTCTGGGCTCCAGTTGACACCATAGTCAGATGAAGAAGTGTACCAAATATGGTTGCTACTAGTATATACTAGATGATGGTAACTACCAAATTGCACGAGTTTGCGCTGGGTACTCGGAGCTGCTGCTGTCGCGAGCGAGGAGCCAAGGTGTGCTTTGAACTTCGCCGTTGCCGTCGCGCCAGCGTTGGTGAACACAACGGGCGTCTGAGGCACGAGTGAGTCTTGAAAAACTGCACTTGCGCCACTCCATTTTTGGAAGTACCAGTTGAACGACTGTCCGTTTACTGTAATCGGTTGCGGATTTTGAGCACCGACGGAGTAGTAGGGCAAGCCAGGTGAAATCTCTTCGTTCAGGAACACGCCGCGGTAGACTCGTCCGCCGTCATATTCCGTTGAGTAATCGGGTTTGAAACCCTCTGTTCCGACGTCGCGTTCGTGCCACTCCGCGCTAGCCATCCCTTGATTGCGGGGAGTGTTGCCATAGTTCGGATCTTTCAAGTCAATGTACCACGGATCCCTAAATTGGACGGTTCCTGCCGTTGTTCCCGGTATGTCGATTAGGTCGGTTTTAATAATTATGTTGCTCTGTGTCGGATTGAACTGGGAGGTTAGCAAAGACACAAACGATGCATCTGCAATGTCAAATTCATGATGATTCTTCACATCAGGGTCTTGCGTTGACTGAAGAACCCACGACTGATACTTCTGATTGGAAACAATGTTCGTGTCCCCGTGCAGAACTTCGGTGGAGGGGTACGAAAATCCAAAGTATCTCCCTGGAGCAAAACGAGGATTGAATGAGTTACCATTCCATCTACCAAGGTTGCCAATGCGCGTTCCGTCCTGGAGTTTCTGATCCACGCTAACACAGACACTGTTGAAGATTTCCTCTCGATGGATTGTCATTTGTTCAGCCATCCGAACGCCTTGTCCCGTGGTGAATTCATTTCTACAATCGTCATTTGTGTAGTTCATGAAATTGTGAATCGGATCAGGAATGTTGGGATTACAGGTCGCATTTGGTATTGCCGGGCAACCGGAATTTGCATGATGAGGAGGTGTGTCGGACACATAATCACCCGGCCCACTACAACCTCCTTGAAACGTATGATATAGACCCACGTAATGCCCAACCTCATGAGTTCCCCAACGACCCAAATTGTTGTTCGGCTCAGAGCCCCCGGGAAGAGTGCTGAACTTCAACACGACTCCATGCATGTACGCAGCAAGACCCTCCCACGGAAACCTTGCGTACCCGAACGCGGTAGTGCCACCAATCGAGGCGCAAATATAGAAATTAAGAATGCGCGTCGGATCAATGGCGAGCGCCTGCTTCATTGCGATTTCTTCTTGTGTGTTATACCCGTGATCTGACCAATTGTCATTCGACGTCCGATCAATGCTACATAGGCTGAATTGAAAATCTGTATTTAAAAAGCCGCCATTGAGCGCATTGATCTGGTCATAGACTTGTTGATCTGTTACATCTCCAACTCCAGACGACCGATGCACAACATGCACGCTAACTGGTATCGTCGTTATTCCGGTAATTCGCTGACCGCCAGCTTTTGCCCACTCATCAGCCCATTTCTGCACCTGCGCCATTTGTTCTGGTGTCTGTTCCGCAGTTGCACACAATCCAGTTGTCTGAGCTAGAACGCTGCCAGTGTGGAACAGCCCAGCGATTAGAACCCAAAAGATTATGAAAACTACTATAGCCATCGACAAAGATATGGTTTTCATGATTTCCTCCCTTCGTAGTTGTTAGACTGCTATTGCCAAAGAGAAACTGATGGTTCCTTTGGATGGGGTCTACCTTGTCCCTCTTAACGCGAGCGCCCCGCTTCCGCTCTCCAATCCGACAGCGATCACCAAATCACCCCGCACATCAACACGACCGTATGCTCCGGAGGGAAGTGGAACCGAGGAAAAGTATCTGTGCCACGTCAAACCATTGAAATGCACAACTTCTCCAAACGATCCCGCGACAAAGACATCGTTAATTCCGTTTCCGCGAATGCCACCAGAGGCGAATTGAGTTACGACGCCCGGAGGATATCGTGTCCAAAGGGAATCATCGAGCGATCGTTTGTAATGAATGCCTGCACCGACAGCGAAATATCGGATGTTTGGGACATACCAAACTCCCCACAGTTGCCATGAGAGCCCAGCATTGGAAATCGGTATCACTGAGTTCCCTTGTATTGATAGTGTTTGGCTCCCCTGATTCTGAAAAACGTTGGAGGCTATACACAGAATGGTTGTTTGCTGCCGCCTATCCTGCGCTCCCCAGATGTCCTGTATCGGCAACGTGGTCCCACTCTCCACTCGCCTCCAGCTCGTGCCGTCGTACCGCGCGATTCCTCCCCCGTTGCCGACCGCATACACTGAACTAGGATTCTCTCCCCATAGCTTGTTGACCACGAAAGGATCCGGCATGCACATCGTTGCAGTCTGCGTTGTTCCATCCCAACGAGCAACCTGACCCCCTTGTGACGTAATCCAAACATCATTTTCGCTGAATGCAAAGATCGCCTTTGCGGGATATGGTGTTCTACTTGGTTGTCCACAGATCGTGTAGAACTGTATCCTCATCAACTCCCAACTACTCCCATCCCATTTCACCAAGTTGTACGCATTCGGATCCCAATTCCCGAGGCTGTCCATTTTATAGATCTCTCCAACGGCGTAAGCCAGCGTGTCATTTATAATCGCCACGTCGTACAACACGCTCGAGCTCCCATCCCCTAAAAGCACCGGCGGCTCGAATACCCAGTTGTGGCTCGTTGTGTCGAGCGTCCTCGCCTGTGCGTCCGGGCTGCGAACAACGATATTATTATCGAGCGTAAGATTCGCGCGGTAGGTGTACGTGGTGCTCGGCGAGAGTCCCTCGTCAATCAGCAGTGTGTCGCTTGAGAGAATGTGAAGCGCTGCAACCGTATTGCCGTCCCGGCTGAGCGCAATGGAGTACGGAGGTGCGGCATTCTCGATCTTGAGTCGCAGCCAGGTCTCAATGCAGGAGGCATCCTCGAACGTCAGCGTGACTTTAACGTTGTCGCTTGCCGAAGGAGAGTCCTTACAGGAGAAGGAGGCAAAGAGGAACACGAGGCAGACGAAAACAATGCGGTAAAGAGCCGCCAGCGGTTGCCGGTGATTGCACTCATTCTTGCGCAGAGTCTTGGGAAGAGAAGAAAAGCAAATCTTTTTTGGTTCGTTCAGCATACGAGCACCGTATAGTTGTTGAAATACAAATAACGGTACGGCAACAACGGTCTGCTAATAATGGGAGATCAGACCGCCCCACAAAAATCGTGGGAAAGAACCAGAGGGCTTCGTAACTTACAAAGCAATTATCGCAAGAAACAGGTTCAATGTCAAGGGCGGGTTCAGAAATTCCTGACAAGACAACGACTTCTCAAATGAGGACCGCCAGAATCCGACTTACTTCATCACCACAAACTTCCTGACTTGCTGGAATGGACGTTCGCCATTCAGCGGAGTTGCCTCGATTTTGTAGAAGTACGCGCCGGTGGGGAGACCATCCGCAGAAAACTGGATGCTCTTCGCGCCTGCCGGTTGGAGTTGATTAACCAAAGTGGCGACTTGAGCACCAATGAGGTTGTAAACGGTGAGATGGACTCTGCTCTCGACAGGAAGTTCATAAGTGATTGTGGTGGATGGATTGAAAGGGTTTGGGTAGTTCTGGTGGAGCGCGAAACGATCCGGCAGAGAAATCTCCTCAACAGATGTAACACCCGTCCTGACAAACGTGAACGTGCCAAGTGGAGGTATATTTCCTCCCACTTCAAAAGGAAATCCCTGTATCAACGCAATGGGCTGCGAAGGATTGGAAGGATTGTCCGGAGAAAGATACGTAACTCCATCATCAGTCCCGGCATCCCACGGATAAAGGTCGACGACGAGCGTATCAACCCACGATCCACCGCCGTACAGGTTCAAACCTGAAACACCGACAAACCAATCAGGACTCGGTGCAATCATCGACACAAGCGTGACGAGTGGATGGGTCGTGCTGATCTGAAAACTCAAGCTGACTGAACCCGGTGAAATTGCTATTCCCCCTCCCGACAACAAGTACTGGGCGGTCCCCGCACTTATTGCAGCGTTTATCTCGGAGTTCAGCGGACTCTTATTTCCGGTTTCCGCCATGTTCTTTATTCCGGGAGACGCAAGCTGTCCGGCGCTCCAGAAGGCAACAGTTGCAGTGTGGGTCCCTCCAATCAATCCTGAGAAGTGCGCATTCGACGGAAAGTCAGTTGGATGTGTCGATGCACTCCACGTTGCATCAAACAGGACGGTGTAGGCTGCCGTGCTTTGTGAAAGCCCGTTCTGCAGAACTAGAAGAAGTCCGGTCAGAAGAGTAACGAGAATTTTCATTGATCATCCCTTTGATAATTTCACGTAATAAACGAAAGTTCAACGAGAAAAAGATCACGAAACTATCACAAGATCTGTGTGAGGAGAATGAGCCAGGCGTATGGAAATTTTCTTGTTGTAGGTTGGAACAAGATCCGAAACCAGGAAGTGCCCTGAAAATGAAAAAAGCCGGCCAATATGCCGGCTCTCAAGTCGGGATTTGTAGTCGTTAATCTTCCAGCGTGAATCCTATTTTCAGCGTGACCTGCCAATGGCTCACCTTGCCGTTATCGATATGCCCGCGCGTTTCAGTGACCTGAAACCACCGCATGTTGCGCACCGACTCGGATGCCTTGGTGACCGCCCGACTGATCGCATCTTCAATGCTTGTTGTGGATGAACCGGTCAGTTCAATGTGTTTGTATACGTGGTTGCTCATGGTGACTCCGGTAATTGTAGAATATTAAGACGGTATGGATTTGAAAATCTCGCCCGAACGAATCATTCGAACAAGCGCTTCAATGTCGGCTGTGAGCGCTCGATCTTCCTGGTGCGATGGCACATTGGCGCGGAGAGTCGCATGCACAGAGGCTGTTCCCTTCCCACATGTCGCTCTCCTGAAATCGATCCCCTGTGCAGCGCAGAGTAATTCGATGGCGACGATATGCTCGACATTATCAAGGATACGTGCCGCATGCCTCGCCGAGATCGTTCCCATGCTAACATGGTCCTCCTGATTTGCCGACGTCGGTATCGAATCGCCGCTCGCCGGATGAATCAAAACTTTGTTTTCTGAAACAAGGGCGGCAGCGGTGTATTGTGAAATCATCAGTCCGGTGTGAACGCCGCCATCTACCGTAAGAAAATGTGGCAGCCCGAAGTTATGGTTTTTATCAAGGAGCTTCGCTGTCCTGCGCTCGGAGATGTTTCCCAACTCCGCGATCGCAAGGCCGAGGTAATCCATTGCAATAGCAACGGGTTGTCCATGAAAATTGCCGGCGCTAAAAGCCTTGTTTAGGGAGGGAATGATCAAAGGATTATCGGTTGCGGAGTTTATTTCTCGTTCCAACACAGTACGAACATGCGCCACTGCATCGCGGGAGGCACCGTGGACCTGAGGCGCACAGCGAATGGAGTATGAGTCCTGTACTTTACCGCGCGTGTCATCATCCACCACATCAACGAGCCGACTTCCTTTGATCATCTTCCGAATAATCCTTGCGGACAATGACTGTCCCGGGTGCGGACGGAGCGCGTGCACTGCAGGAGCGAAAGGAGTGCTTTTTCCCTTCACACATTCGAGACTCATCGCGACCGCGGCATCCGCAAGAGTACACAACCGCTCCGCGTCGAGCAACGCAAGAACTCCCACTGCCGTCATTGCTTGTGTACCGTTGTTGAGTGAAAGACCTTCCTTCGCTTCGAGCACTACCGGCGAAATCCCGGCTGCTTTCATTGCCTTCGCCCCCGGCATGCGCTTCCCTTTATAGAACGCCTCCCCTTCTCCGATCAGGACGGCAGCCATGTGCGATAGCGGAGCAAGGTCACCGCTCGCCCCAACCGATCCTTGCGACGGTATATCAGGATGCACGCGCTTCTTCAACATGGAGAGCAGGGTCTCAACTGTCGAGACGCGAATACCGGAAAACCCTTTCGCGAGTGCGTTCGCCCGAAGGAGCATCATCGCACGGACCACCTCCTCGGGGAACGGTTCACCAACGCCGGCACAATGACTGACAATCAAGTTGCGTTGGAG
>DASWHW010000051.1:0-9064 GCA_036397975.1 Bacteroidota bacterium | reverse complement strand
ATCAGGACCGGTCCGAACGACGAGGTACGTGTTGTCGCCAAAGATCGTGATTCCCGGAAAACGGCGCCGCGGCTTTGCAAGCTCTCTCCAGATAGTGTCGAGCGGAACAAGGTCGAGTCGGTGTGTTGTGCTCGGATCGCCCGTCACCAGGTGCAATCGAAAGAGGGCACCGACAGTATCGCCGTTCACCGCGACCACTTCTCCTCCCACCACCAGATCAAGACGCGTGTCCTGCGCGATGGAAACCGGGTGAAGAATCCGACGAGCACTCAGAATCTGTCCCGCCCTATTCATCATCACTACCCTGTTCGAATCGGTGTCCGCAACGTAGAGCAACTGATCGTTGCCGATGTACACATCCTGTGGATTGGTGAAACCAAAGAAGGGAGGAGAAATTTCCACATACGAAGTGTCGGGGAGCGTCTCCTCTTGCAGAGGCGGCAACAAAGGCTTCTCCTCACAGCCGATGAGGGCAAGAGAAACAACCAGAGTCAGTATGGAGAGGAATAACTTCATGAATGCTGATACCATGAGATCGTTTTTTTCAGTCCCTCATCGAAGGAGACAGAGGCCTCATAACCGAATAATTTCTTTGCCAATTCAATCGAACCCAAAGAATGCTTTATGTCTCCGGCACGTTCTTCATCATGGCGCGCACTCAACGAGGTATTCACCAGACCATTGATCCGGCCGACAAGTTCGTTGAGAGTGATCCGTTGGCCGCAGGAGCAATTGACTGCGTGACCGTACTCGAATGTTGCTGTTGCCGCAAGCAAGTTTGCCTCGACAACATTTGCCACGTAGGTAAAATCCCGGGATTGTTCGCCGTCCCCGAAAATAATTGGCTTCTCCTTGTTCAGCATCGAAGTAATGAATTTGGGAATCACCGCCGCGTATTGCGACTGTGGATCCTGCCGCGGTCCGAACACATTAAAATAGCGCAGTGAGACAGTTTCCATTCCATACAAGCGAGCGAACACCGAACAGTATCGCTCCGCCGCAAGCTTGCTCACTGCGTATGGAGAAAGGGGGTTCGTCGCCATCCCCTCGTGTTTTGGAAGGGCAGGGCTGTCGCCATACACCGACGAGGAGGAAGCATTCACCACTCGTCGTACACCTGCTTCCCGCGCTGCGAGCAGCAGGTTGAGCGTTCCGGTCGCATTAACCTCGTGTGAGGAAAGAGGATCGCGAACTGAGCGGGGAACGGACGGGAGTGCTGCCTGATGAAGAACGACATCCACACCCCGCATTGCTTTGCTCAACGCCGCGGCGTTTCGAATATCTCCATGTACGAACTCGATCATGTTCAACACATCCGTAAGATTCTCTTTCTTCCCTGTGGAAAGATCGTCGAAGACGCGGACCGTTTCTCTCCTCTTGACAAGTTCTGCGACGATATTTGAACCGATGAATCCGGCTCCACCCGTTACGAGATAGCGCATCCGATTTCCAGAACATTACGCTTTGAAGACAAGGCCGTCCTTCGGCTTGACAACGTTTCGTGTATCCACAATTGGCACCCCATGCTTTGCAAGATCCATGGACCTATATGTATCGTGCGGCGTTGAAACAAGAAACAAATCAAACTGTTTGCCGATCTCTGCTGACTTCCTTCCTGCATATTTCGAAAACTCACGGGATGGACGGATCTCGGCCACAAACGGATCGTTGAAGGAAACGACCGCTCCCTTCTCTTCCAACTTTTCCATGAGATGATACGAGGGAGATTCACGATCATCATCGACATTCGCTTTGTATGCGAGTCCCAGGATGAGAATCTTTGCCCCCTTCACCGGCTTTCCAAAATCGTTCAGCACCTCCATTACGCGATGCACGACATAGTCAGGCATGGAAGCGTTGATTTCCCCCGCAAGTTCAATGAACTTCGTCGGCACACCGTATTCTCTCGCCTTCCATGTAAGGTAAAATGGATCGATGGGAATGCAATGGCCGCCTAAACCGGGACCGGGATAGAACGGCATGTAGCCAAAGGGTTTCGTTTTTGATGCCTCGATGACTTCCCAGATATCAATCCCCATTTTGGTAAACGTTATTTTCAGTTCGTTCACGAGCGCAATGTTCACAGCCCGGAAAATATTCTCCATCAGTTTGGTTGCCTCCGCCACACGCGTTGACGAGACAGGAACAGTGTGCACCACGATTTGCTGATACATCTTCTCCGCGACTGCGAGTGCCTCGGGTGAAGTTCCACCGACCACCTTCGGAATTGTCTCCGTGGTAAAGTCCTTTCGGCTCGGGTCTTCGCGCTCCGGGGAAAAGGCAACGAGCAAATCCTTCCCGAGTTTCAGTCCACCCTTCTCAAGAATAGGCACCATCACTTCTTCGGTTGTACCCGGGTACGTCGTCGATTCGAGAACAATCAACTGACCGGAGCGAAGATGCGGAGCGATTGCTTCACAGGTGGAGACGATGTACGTCAGGTCAGGTTCCCGGTTTTTGCTGAGCGGAGTTGGTACGGCAATGATAACGCCGTCGCACTCATGAATGCGGATGAAATCCGTTGTCGCGCCAAGCTTACCATCCGCTATACATTTCTCAATTCTCTCCGACGGAATATGCCGAATGTAGGACGCGCCCTTTTCCAGGGCGGACACCTTTCGTTCGTCAATATCGAAACCAAGAGTGTGGAAGTTCTTTTCCGCAAAGCACAATGCAAGGGGAAGTCCGACGTAACCAAGGCCGATCACCCCCACAACAAATTTGCGGTCATCAATTTTTTTCAACAGCACTGTTGTGTCCATCTGGTCTCGCGAATTACTAAAATGAGCTCCCCAGCGAAATCCGGTGAATGCCACCTAATCGCTGGTAGTTGGAGAACGCGTAGTCAACGGTAATGGTGCTAATCCCTGCAAGGTGCAGCTTCACACCAGCTCCCGCAGCAAAATCTTCTTCTGAAGTTGCATCGGCGCCAAAGAACGGTTGACCTATCGTTCTCTTTACACCAGCCCGGAGAAAGAACATATCGTTCCATCCATATTCCGCACCGAACCGCACGTGCTCTGAGTTGTCATTGGGATGATTCAGCTGCACGGACGTGGTCAAAAGATGACCCTCTTCATTGAGAGGGTCGAAGGCAATGCCAAGCTTGAAAATAGTGGGAACCGAAAAGCTCTGGAAACTTGTCACGGTGGTTCCATTTCCGGATCGAACGGATCCTTCCGGCTTGACCTCTCCACCAAAGTTCGAGATCACCACGGCAAAGCGCGCCGATCCCAGTCCGAGCGAGTACCAGGTGCCAAGATCGATCATCACGGCCCGCATCTTCAAAACGTCCAGCGTTTCTTCTGCATAGCGGACGGTCGCTCCAAAACTGAATTGCTCCGTCATGCGCTTTGAATAGCTCACGGCAACGGCCACATCGCCGAACTTGAAGTAGTTCCCGTTGCCAAATGGCTGCGTCTCCGTGGTAACCTCCATGTCGTCCATATGCAATGACGTAAAGGAAGCGCCGATAACATCCTGGTCGGTCAAGTGGTACACTGCTCCGACAAAATCATGCTTGATGTTCACAACGTATTCAGTTCTCGAAAAGACCGCCTGGTTATCCGGGAAGAGGACAAGGCCTGCCGGATTCCAGAACAGCGCTGAAACGTCATTCGCCACTGCAACAAATGACTCCCCCATCGAAACGCCCCGAGCCCCTACGCCGATCTTGAGAAACTGCATCGCCGAAATGCCTGCACGCTGTCCTCCCAGGTTCGGAACAAGTTGCGCCATTGTGGAGACTCTGCAATAGATCAGCAGCATCGGAAGGAGCAGGATGATATGAAGGAATCGGCGTTTCATCAGAATCTCAGCGCGAGACTAAACCGGAACGTCCGCGGATTCAAATAGCGCGCGGCATTGTATGGGAAAGGGGAAATATTCCCGGTCAACTGCGGGTAGAGAGGATCGTTGGCACTTGATGACGTCGGATCACCGAATTCGTAGGCCTCCCCTGTAACAGGATTGACGATCTGCGCATTCTTGTTGTTGAGCAGGTTTTGCACTTCGATCGTGGCAGAAAGAGTGCCGACACCAAGGTTGAAATACTTTTCAAGATTGAGATCGATGTAGAACCAATCATCTCCGATTGACTCCAACTGTTTGTCAATCTCGCTCAAGTATTCAGGGCGTCCGGTGATTGGGTTAAGCCCGATATACTGTTGAGGCGTGTAGCGTTTCCCCGACTGATAGAAGACCCGTGTGTAAATACTATAGTCGTCCAGGATTCCTTCGCCGAAACCGAAGATGCCGACGTCCTTGCCGACGGTGAAGTTCAGGTTCAAGGAAACTTGCAGGGGGCGATCCCAAATCAAAAAGTTCTCCCGTATCGTCTCCGGCTCACCCTGCTGCAAACGAACAGACGATTCATTTGGGGTGGAGCTCTTTCCCGTCGCCACAGAATAGGAACCATACACAGAACCGCGGAACCAATCACCAATCCGCTTTTTGTATTCAATCTCAATGCCGCGGACACGGCTATAGTCGGAGTTCAAATACGTGGTGAAGAATTGCGATCCGCCAACACCGGTCAGACGCCGCACCGATTTTTCTGTGATATAATCGAAGATGTCCTTGTAATATGCGGTCACTGTAAGGACGTCGTTCCCCGAGAGCTGATTCCGCACACCAAGTTCATACGCAACTGTGGTTTCGGGATTGAGATTCGGATTCCCAACGGGGAGAGAAGAACGGACGCTTGTTCTGTTCAATTTTGAATAAACGAACTGAGGACGCGGGAACTTTGAAAAATGCCCGTAGGAAAAGAAGAGCGTTTGATTATCCGAGATGGGATGGGAAATCCCGAGTCGCGGACTCAGGCGAGCTTTCATCCTGCGACCGAATAACTCAAAGGTGTCATCAAGATACTGTTTGCGCAATGCGACAGGAACGATCAAAGCGGAGGAAGTGTCATTCGCGACGTCGTCAACAAATTTTCCCGGAAACCAATAATCAAGGCGGAGGCCGAAGTTCAGGATCATTCCGCTGAAGGTGATGTTGTCCTGCGCGTAGAGCGCTCCGAGGGCAGGAAACACCTGGTAGATATCATTGTCAAATCCTTGCGGCTTCACCCACGGCTGAACGATGTCCACGATCTGCAAACTCTGGAAACGCGATTCGATCCCGGCTTTGAACTTGTTCGTTTCCGAAAAGAAGTTCGTGAGGTCAAGCTTTAGCGTATACTCGTCGATAAAGTGTTCACGCCATGAGGTTGGCGATCCGACATCATAGAATCCGTCGCCGGGCACGACACCAACCGTGTCGGTCGTCGAGTTGTAGTACCGGATTGGGTAGGTGATAATGTCTGCCGGTTCGATGTATTGGTCGAATCCCCTTCCGTTCGCATCGCCGCGAACATGCGCCGAGTAACGGCTGAAGCGAGCTTCGTAAAAAAACTGGTTGCTCAACGTCTGCGTCCAGATCAAAGAATTCTGGATGTTCCGCTGCGTGAAGGTGTTCGCACTATCGGGGATGTATTGAAACAAGTACTGGAAGCCCGGATTTGGCTCAACGCGTTCAAGGGTCACTTGCACGGTTTGCGTGTTCTGATCGATCACGACCGATTGCGTGTGTGCGTACGTCAGTTTCGTTGTCGGTGTCGGCTTGTACGTCATCTTTGCAAGCCATGAGTAGTTGTTGCTCCTTCTCGGAGCGAGACTGGCTCCTCCGAAAATGGATGAGTAGAGTTCATTCGGCGCACGGACTTCATAGCCAACCGGCTCGTTGTTCCCACCAATCACCTCAACCCATCGAAGATATCCATCACTCAAATCTGCATGGATAGTCGAAAAGAACGTGAGCGAACCGGGAATCGTGACGCCGAAAGCGGGAAGGAGATAAGACGTAATGGGCTCAGGTCCGCTGAGATTGAAATCGTAAATATCCGTGTTCCAATTCGAGGTGGAGTTTTTATTGAACCCGAAATTATCCCGCTTGTAAGAAAGTGCACCGGAGTAATTGTCTGCGCCATCGCGTGTGGTGATGTTCACAATGCCGGAAGTTGCCTGTCCGTATTCGGCGTTGTAACCGCCCGTGATCACTTCCACTTCCTGAATCGAAGAGGGGCTCACCTGCAATCCAAAGCCGGTTCCCGCAAGCGGATCCTGCACGGAGATACCGTCGACGATATATGCGTTTTCGTGTGTTCTGCCTCCACGAATATGGATTTCATTATCGGCCATTACAACGCCGGCTTGCAACGCGACAATGCTTTGTACTGTCTGCACCGCCGACGCCTGAATATCTTCTTGTTGGATGCTTCTTCTGCTTGCCGTCTCTTCGATATCGAACAGCGGCTTCTCCCCGATCACCACGACTTCCTTGTCCAGGGTCAGCACCGTCTCTTCCATTTTCGCTGTAAGCTCAACCGTCTTGCCCGCCTCCACGTTCACACCGGTAAACTGAATAGTCTTGTATCCCAACAGAGTCACTTCGATTATGTACACTCCGGGGGTTACTTTTTCTATACGGACCTCACCATCGATAGAACTTGAACCACCGTAGTAGGTTCCTTTGACCGTGACGTTCGCACCGGGAAGCGTTTCCCCGGTTCTCGTATCGGTTACGTGAACACTCAGAGCGCCCTTCTCCTGACCTGTTGCAACTGAAATCGAAAGACTGAATATGAGCAGGCTTGTTATTGCGGCGACGGGCTTCATTAGAATCGCCTTCGATTGATTTTCTGCTGTACATTGAAGCCTTGCAGAAGCGCTTTAGATAGGAACGCTGTTATTCCCAAGGGGTTTCCTTGAACAATGTTATTCAAGAGGTGCAGCGGCAATGCAACAAATATGATCGTTCCCTGTCCGTCAACAACCCCGATATTCGGCGAGCCGATGTATCGTCCTGCAACGTCCTCCTGCAAACGATAGATGTATCGTGCGTCTGATCGCTTGTAAATCGGTCGCATAAAAATTGAGTGAATTGATGGAGTGGAGTTGAAAGCAAGCAACGGGTAGACATTCCCCGGCGTCGTGCTGTCGGGAAGTACCTGGTAGTTGGCCGGGACGCGGGTGTCCCCCAGACGGGGCGGAGGCTGTGCTCCCGAAAGATCAACACTGCTGATGCTGTCGATCGGAGCAAAATCATTGAACGCACCGCGAGAGTCTACGCTAAACTTGAACGACGTCGAGAAAATTACGCGTCCCCCGTTCTGCAAATATGCAAACAACGATTGCTGTGCGACGCCAAGACTCGGTACTTGTTCCGTATACCACAACACAACGTCGAACAGAAGAAATGTCTGGATCAAGGCAGGATCCATGAACGGGGGTACCTGAGTTCCCAGACGTCCCGCTTCCTTGTCCGCCGCATTCAATCCCAACCCCATATCGAGACGATCGACCAATGTATACTCCCCCCCCGGAACGGCCGCCAACGAATTGACGTATGTCGAGAGTGCAAGGTCACGGTCGAAGTTTACGTAATCGCTCACGAGAAGAAGCTTTCCCCGTGGTTTCTTGACATACCACGTGTTTGTACCCGACGGCATCGTAAGGGGCTGGCTGTATTCTCCTGCAACGTCCCGCACTTGAACGATGAGCTTGTTCAAACCATCAAGGCGCAATCCCTGGATTCGACCAAGGAGTTGTCTTCCCAGAAATCTTCCACCGTAGATGTCTGCATCAACGAGAGAATCGGCCGCATCGCTGCGCGACCGCGGCACTACCAGCGTTATTACCGTATCACGAATGGGAATCGTCACCCATCGCGAAGGATCGGTTGTATCGTTCAATGCAATTCGATAGGAAGCGAGAGTCTGGTCACCATCCGCGTCTGCGCCTTTCCATGCGAACGTCGCAACCGTGTAACTTGTATCCGGCTGCTTGAACGCGATGGACGGATCATTGGGATTGTCCGCGAAACGAAGTGTTGGCGGCGTGTTGCGGATCGGAAACGTCTGGATTGCCGCCCCCCGATCGATTGCACCCGGAAGATCAGGCAATCGTTCGTCCACACCATCGAAAATGCCGTTGCCGTTCTTATCCAGGTAGGGATCTGTCCCGACATGCACAATGCTCCCATGAGGGATCATCCGCGCCGAGTTATCGATGGCGCGAACAAAGACCGTGTACTCTTTGAAGAGCGTATCCAGAGGAAAAGAAATCAACGTATCGTTCGTCCGAAGGAAGCTATACGTGATCGTATCGGGGGACGGAAGAGAACTCGGACCTCCATTGGACGTGACGTACCCGAAGAGGAACCCCTGCACCAGCCCATCGGGATCCTCGCCCCACCAACGGAGGTGTTGTAAGCTCACCCCCGTTCGCAGGGTTGAATCCGGGAAGAGCCAAAGAAACGTTTTCGGCGTCTCGTTCACCCGGGGCTGGTCAACTATATCTTCGCTGCAACTGCCAATGAACAGTATCAACAACAGAAGCAGTACGGTATGCATCCGCGGCATAGTGTTGCTTCCTATTTCAAGAGCAGCATGCGCTTCACCTGCCGGAATTGTCCCGCCTGTATCGAATAGAAGTAGACTCCCGTCGGCAACGACGACGCATCAAACCGCACTTTGTATGTTCCTTCCGGCTGTACGCCATCAACGAGCACGCGCACTTGCTGTCCAAGAATATTGTAAATCTTCAGCGTCACAGACTCGCGGACAGGCAGGTTGTATTCGATGATCGTTGAGGGATTGAATGGGTTCGGATAATTCTGGGCGAGGGCGAAAGTTGCCGGACGTTCCGGCGACCGTTCGATTTCCACTCCGGTGACCGTCCCGAAATCATCATTCCGTCGTGGCGTAATCTTGTACCGATTAAAGCTGTAATGCATCACGCCGGTAAAGGTGGAAATGCGATCGTTCAATTTCAAGATCATTCGCCCGAGCAACGTATCCGCGGCAACATTGGAATAGTTGTGCGTTCCGTCTCTCCGAACGAGGACCGGCCCTGTTCCATCGTCAACGGAAAATTCTGTTGGATCAGAGAACACTGGGGCGAGATCGGTCACCTGCACATTATTGAAACGGACAAGCATGCCTTCATAAGGTTCCGCTCCGGGATTTCCGTTGCCGATAGTTGGGCCGAAAGCCGAAGTTGGTAAAACAACCGGACCT
>DASWHW010000050.1:0-64257 GCA_036397975.1 Bacteroidota bacterium | reverse complement strand
AAGTGATTCCCTACTGCGACCGGATGGATTACATCGCCGCGATGAACAACGACTTCGGCTACGCGGTTGCGTGTGAAAAGCTGCTGAATATCAAGGTGCCGGAACGTGTTGAGTATATTCGCGTGATCATGGCCGAGCTGCAACGAATCGCCAGTCATCTTCTTGCCATCGGAACATACGGGATGGATATCGGCGCTTTTACTCCCTTCCTCTATTGTCTACGCGATCGTGAGAAGATACTTGATCTCTTCGAGACGACTTGTGGTGCCAGGCTTCTCTACAATTACATGTGGATTGGTGGCCTCTCCCATGATATACCGGCAAATTTCCAGGACAAG
Source organism: Bacteroidota bacterium (assembly GCA_036397975.1). GTDB lineage: Bacteria > Bacteroidota > Ignavibacteria > UBA10030 > UBA6906 > SZUA-287. Next base: position 63,919 of record DASWHW010000050.1, on the reverse strand, counting down.
GCGAAGAACTTCTGCCGGACATTCAGATCGACCATTGCGGAATTGAATGAATTGCTTTCGTATAACAAGATTTTTATTGAGCGGACTGCAAACGTTGGCGTTCTTCCGGCGGACGTGGCACTGAACTACGCCGTGAGCGGTCCCGTTTTACGGGGGTCGGGTGTTCATTGGGATTTGCGAAGGAATGATCCTTACTCCGTTTATGATCGGTTCGAATTTGAGGTTCCTACGGGCAAGGGTGAGATGGGGACCGTAGGCGATTGCTGGGATCGATATATTGTCCGGGTGCGGGAGATGGAGCAATGTGTCCGCATCATCGAACAGGCGGTTGAAAAAATTCCTGAGGGGAATGTTCAATCGGCAGTTCCAAAAAGAATTCGACCGGATGCGAATGAAGTATATGTCCGCACCGAGGCCCCCAAAGGGGAGTTGGGCTATTACATTATTGCGGATGGAACCACCAGCCCGTTCCGTGTTAAAGTGAAGTCTCCTTGCTTCGTCAATCTCTCCGCACTGCCGGCGATGAGCAGGGGAGCGATGATCGCCGATGTAATAGCGATTCTGGGCAGCATCGATATCGTTCTTGGGGAGGTGGATCGATAGTCATGGAGGAGATTCTCAAGGGCATACTCAACTGGGCTGCACAGGTACTTGGCCTCCCATTTCTTACCAACGATATTATTGTCTACTTCGCGATGGCTGCTGTTCCGCTCTTCCTATGGATTCTTCCATTTGCGCTATTTGCGGTGTGGTTGGAAAGGAAAATCGCTGCGCATATGCAGGACCGTCTCGGCCCTATGCGCGTCGGCGGATGGCATGGGTGGGCGCAAACAATCGCCGATATCCTGAAGCTGATTCAAAAGGAGGATACCGTTCCCACTGCTGCGGACAAACGATTGTATTTCCTTGCCCCGTTTGTGGTCTTTGTCGGAGCGTTTGCGGCGTATGCAGCGATTCCTTTCAGCGCGGCGTACATTGGCGCGGAAATCAACGTCGGTCTCTTCTTCATCATCGCAATTTCTTCGCTCGCTGTTATCGGACTCCTGATGGCCGGATGGGCCTCCAATAACAAGTGGTCTTTGTTTGGTGCAATGCGATCCGCGGCGCAAGTTGTCAGCTACGAAATTCCTGTTGCGCTCTCACTTCTCCCCGTGGTTATGATTGCCGGGACATTCGACCTTCAGCAGATCAATCATGCACAAACTGGATGGTTCTGGAATTGGTTTGCCTTCAAGTATTATGGTTTGATGTTGGTCCCAATGTTCATGTACTTTGTCGCCTCGCTCGCGGAAGTAAACCGTACACCGTTTGATATTCCCGAAGCGGAGTCAGAGCTTGTTGCTGGTTACCATACAGAATATGCGGGGATGAAGTTTGCTTTGTTCTTCCTGGCAGAGTATGCCAATATGTTTGCGGTTGCGGCAATCGCAGCCACGCTCTTTCTGGGTGGATGGAACAGTCCGTTTGGTGGTTTTCTCAGCGGCCCGTTGTGGGGTGTGTTCTGGTTCTTATCCAAAGGCATGGCCGTCGTTTTCGTCCAGATCTGGCTTCGTTGGACTCTCCCACGACTCAGGGTCGACCAACTAATGTATGTGGGATGGAAGGTGCTAATTCCATTTTCGTTTGTGTTCATTATTGGTATTGGATTTTTGATCATGTTGGATCGTTAACCGAGGTAATGCAGTGCGGATGAGTACGTATTTCAAGAATATTTATTTAGGTATCTGGACCGTTCTTGTGGGAATGAAGGTAACGTTCCTGCATTTGTTTACGCCGGCGGTTACGATTCAATACCCCGATGTGAAACTGAAACTACCCGAGCGCGCCCGCAATCGGCTCTATGTTAACATGGATGATTGTATCGGATGCGATCAGTGTTCCATGGCCTGCCCGGTGAATTGCATTACTATCGAGACACTCAAATCCACTTCCGATGTCGATCTTGGGCTGACCTCGGTTGGAACGAAAAAGCGGCTGTATGTCCCCAGGTTTGACATAGACATTGCGAAGTGCTGCTACTGCGGACTCTGCGTCTATCCCTGCCCGACAGAGTGCATCAAGATGACGGACGTCTATGAATTTTCTGAATTTGAAAGAGACAATCTTATTTACCGGTATGCAACAATGAGTCCGGCGGAAATTGACGAAGCAAAAAGTAAGCTCGCCATACAAGAGGCAGCCCAGCCCGCCAAGGCGACGCCAGCGAAGGCATAAACGAAATGGAACTGTTCGATATAGTTTTCTATGTGTTTGCACTGATCACCATCGGTTCGGCATGCGTTGTTGTGTTCTCGAAGAACATTGTTCATGCGGCGTTCTCTCTGCTCTTCACCTTCTTCGGTGTTGCGGGTATTTACGTGCTTCTGCGAGCCGACTTTCTGGCTGTTACCCAGATTCTCATTTATGTGGGAGGAATCCTCGTCCTCATGCTTTTTGGCGTGATGTTGACGAATAAGGTCATTAACGTGAAAATAAAGACCGGGACGATGCAAGCATGGCCAGCCGGCATTGCGGTCTCCATTCTTGCCGGATTATTGGCAGGAGTTTTTTATTCAAACTGGAAGGACGCTCAGTTGCCGGTATCGGCGGTCGATGCCACAACGCAGTTGTTAGGGGAAATGTTGATGACGTCGTATCTCCTTCCCTTCGAGATAGCATCGGTGGTTTTGCTGGTGGCCCTCATTGGCGCAGCGCTGATTGCCCGTCGTAATCGATAAAGAAGACAGCAATGGAAACATGGATCAATAACTTGGAAAATTTCATCGGGTGGCTGCCGCAAGTTCAACTTGCGCACTTTCTTCTTGTGAGTGCGGCGCTCTTTTCTTTAGGGCTGTATGCAATCATTACGCGACGCAACGCGATTTTGCTTCTGATGGGAATCGAGCTTGTCCTGAATGCGGCAAACATAAACCTTATTGCCTTTTCACGCTACAATGGGTCACTCGACGGGCAGACCGCGGCAATCTTTGTTATTATTCTGGCCGCCGCGGAAGCTGCGGTCGCACTCGCGATTGTCCTGAACATATTCCATAGGTTTAGTACGGTGAATGTAGACGAGGTGTCAAGCCTGAAAGAATGAATAACCTTACCTGATCTGTGAACTCTGAAATGCTCATAACGCTCTCCCTGGTCGTCCTGACGCTCCCCCTTGCGGGGTTCGTGTTGATGATGTTCTTCGGAAAGAAACTTCCAAGACAGGGGGACTGGCTTGAGACTCTCCTCATAACCAGTGCCCTCGGCTTATCCATCTTCATCCTGGTGCAAAAGCTGGTCACAGCTCCGGCGGAGACTCTCTCACTTAATTTCACGTGGATAGACTTTCGCGATGTTCCCGGTATCGGTCCATTGCAGGTCAACCTCGGTTTCGCGGTGGACAACCTTGCCGCCATCATGCTGGTCGTGGTAACCCTTGTGAGCACCGTAGTTCACTTCTTTTCGACTGCGTACATGCATGGGGATGTTCGGTACTCCCGGTATTTTGGATACCTCGGGCTCTTCTCATTCTCGATGCTCATGATCGTTCTTGCAAACAACCTATTCCTTCTGTACGTGGGATGGGAGCTTGTGGGATTGAGTTCCTATCTCCTGATCGGCCATTGGTACGAGAAGAAGAGTGCGTCGGATGCAGCCATAAAAGCATTCATCGTAAATCGAATTGGCGATGTCGGGTTCTTTATCGGCATCATGATTCTGTATGCGACTTACCACACCTTCATGCTCTCGGAGATTTTTGGTCGTATCGGGAGCGGCGTGCTGCCTTTTGACAGTGAAACGGTTCTCACGGTTGTGGGAATACTTATTTTCTGCGGCGCCATTGGGAAGTCCGCACAATTTCCATTGCACGTCTGGTTACCCGATGCGATGGAAGGTCCGACACCGGTGAGTGCGTTGATTCATGCTGCAACGATGGTTGCCGCCGGCGTGTACCTTGTTGCCAGGACATTTCCTTTGATGACGGCCGAGGCGCTGACAGTCATTGCATATACCGGTGCCATTACTGCGTTCATCGCGGCGACGATCGCTATTGCACAGAATGACATCAAGAAGGTTCTTGCGTACTCCACCATCTCCCAGCTGGGATACATGGTGATGGCGTTGGGGGTGGGAGCGTTTACCGCAGGTTTCTTCCATCTCGCAACCCATGCCATGTTCAAGGCGGGACTGTTCCTGGGATCAGGGTCTGTCATTCATTCGATGCACCATGCCCTTCATCATCAGGGAGATCATCACACTGACCCGCAGGACATTTGCAACATGGGCGGTCTTCGACACAAGATGCCGATAACGTTCTTGACCTTCACAATCTATACGCTCGCGATCTCCGGAGTTCCTTTCACAAGCGGTTTCTTAAGCAAAGACTCCATCCTTGCCGGGACTTTGGCTTTCAACTCGTTGTCCGGACACATTCTCATCCCGGTTCTCGGTTTTCTAGTTGCCGGCCTAACATCGTTCTATATGTTCCGCATCGTCATCCGCACATTTCTTGGAGAACACGCTGATGCTCATCGCATCGACCATATCCATGAATCACCAAGGGTTATGACGGTGCCTCTTATGATTCTTGCGGCGCTGTCCGTATACTTCTTCTTCACCTTCAATCTTAACCCTTTTGGCACGGAGGGGTGGTTTACGAACGCAGTCCCGCGGCCAGAGAGCGTTGTTCCATCAACGGTTGCTGCACCGGGAGGAGAGATGTTTGACGAAGCGGTACATCATGCACATACGCCAGCGCTATTACTTTCTATTTTAATTGCAGGCGCGGGAATTCTGGTTGCATTCGCCACGTATTACTGGAAAAAAATCAGTGCTGATCGGGTGGCAGGTGCGCTTCCGGGAGTTCATGCGTTTCTCCTGGACAAGTGGGGGTTTGATCGGGTCTACAATGGAGTGGTCGTTGCGGGAACTCTAGCACTCACGAATGTTCTCCGTTGGATCGACTCGACCATTGTGGATGGGATGGTAAACGGTTCTGCAAGCTGGACGAAAAACGTAGTGTTCGGCTTTACCTACGCATCGCGGGATGGGAAGAAAGTTAGTGCAGGGGCATTCCTTTTTGTCGGTATTGCTCTCGCAATTTATGTGGCGATTTCCATTGGCAGCTGGGTATGGCCGGCAGAGGCGAACATGGGTTCGGTGATGCTTGCCCTTTTGACAGCACTGCTGAGCGGAGGTCTGGTCGTGTTCTTAGTGTGGGGAGGAGCTGGTGGATTTGATACTTATGTGGTCGACGGCTTGGTGAACGCGTCCGCATATGTGTTCGGGTTCGGGGGACTGATTCTCCGAAAGCTCCAGACTGGGAAAATCCAGACGTACATCGTTCTTGCGGTTCTTGGAGCGCTTGCCCTGTATTTTGTTTTCGCTTTCAATATTTGACACTTTCGGGTCTCAATCATTAAGAGGGAAGTATATTCATGGAATTCTCGTTTCTCGGTATAGGCATTCTCTCTTGGATTACATTTCTCCCCATCGTGGGAATGGTGATCGTTCTGATGATGCCCAAGGATCAAAAAGATGCGATTCGCTGGGCATCCCTTGCCATTACAGCGCTGCAGGTTGTTCTGGCCTTCATTATCTGGCAGAACTTCGACAAGGGCCTCGCCGGCATCAATTCGATCTCCGGAATGCAGTTTGTCGAAAAGGCTTCCTGGATCGACGTCAAGAGCGTGGCCTGGTTTGGACGTGTGCATATTGAGTATCTCGTCGGGATTGATGGATTGAGCGTCACCATGGTAATGCTGACGGCGCTGATTACCTTCGTTGCGACGCTCTCTTCCTGGAATATCGAAAAATCCGTGAAAGGCTATTTCGCCCTCTTCTTGTTGCTGGATACGGGAATGATGGGAGTGTTCGTGTCTTTGGACTTCTTTCTCTTTTATGTCTTCTGGGAAGTAATGTTGCTTCCGATGTATTTTCTTATTGGCGTGTGGGGCGGGTCCAGAAGGGAATATGCCGCGATCAAGTTCTTTCTCTACACGCTCTTTGGAAGTGTTCTGATGCTTCTCGCGATGATCGCGTTGTACTTCAGCGTGAATGTGTACATCGATGCAAACGGTTTGATACTATCCGTAGCTCAGGCAATGGCGCAGGGAACAGAAGGTCTCGAAAAAATCTACACCTTCAACATCCTTGCAATGATGGATCCCGGTAATTTCGTTCCGGATTCCCTCCTGGCAGGGGCGAACACTGCTTGGCGGTACGTTGCCTACGTGGGGCTGTTTATCGGATTCGCAATCAAGATTCCAAGTTTCCCGTTTCATACGTGGCTTCCAGATGCCCATGTTGAGGCACCGACGCCTATCAGCGTTATCCTTGCCGGTGTTCTCCTTAAAATGGGAACGTATGGCTTGCTGAGGATCAGCTTTCCCATTTTCCCTGATGCAATGCACCATTATGCGTGGGGGCTGGCATTGCTTGGCGTTATCAGTATGGTGTACGGTGCGCTTGTCGCTATGGCGCAAACTGATTTCAAGAAACTCATTGCGTATTCCAGCGTGAGCCATATGGGTGTTGTTACTCTGGGAATGGCATCGATGAATACGCAGGGGATGACCGGCGCCGTATTTCAAATGTTCAACCATGGCACAATCACGGCAATGCTCTTTTTGATTGTCGGAGTGATCTATGATCGTGCCCATACACGCGGTTTGAACGACTTCGGTGGATTGATGAACCAGATGCCGAAGTACTCCGCAATCATGGTCGTTGCGTTCTTTGCAGCCCTGGGACTTCCGGGATTGAGCGGGTTTGTCAGTGAGGCGTTCTCGTTGATTGGCGCCTTCCAGACTTTCCAGACGCTTACCATCATTGCAACTATCACGATTGTGTTAACCGCGGGGTATATGCTCTGGACGCTACAGCGGGTCTTCTTGGGAACCATTCCGGAGAAATGGAAAAGTCTGACTGATATTAACAACCGTGAATTGATTATGCTCGTTCCGCTTGCGGTGATCGTGATCTTTCTCGGAATTTACCCGTCGCCCATTCTTGACCTGGTGAATTCTTCCATGAATCATCTCGCCGGGTTGGTGCAGGAAGCAAGTACTGCGGCAATGTTGGGCGTGCGGTAAAAGAGTACATTCATTTTCGATTAGAACAATGCCCGAACAACTTCTTAACGACATCACGAAGTTCCTTCCGGAGATTACCCTAACGGTAACGTTCCTCGTGGCGATTTGTGCTGACCTGGTCTTTCGCAAATCACCGCAGATCGTGGCAGGGATAACCCTCGGCGGTTTAATTTTGTCCGGTGTGTTTGTTCTGAATCAGTCGGGGATGAATGAGTCGATTTTTGGCAACATGATTGCCGTCGATCCATTTGCCGTATTCTTCAAAGTCATTATCCTCATGTCGGCTATTTTCATCGTTGTGTTTTCGCTCAGTTCACTTGAATTGCAGACGGCGTCTCGGAGACTGGGAGAATACTACTCTCTCCTCGGTGGACTCACCCTCGGGATGATGTTAATGGCCGGTGCCAGCAATTTGTTGATGATGTATCTAGCCATTGAGCTATCGTCCATCAGTTCATACATCCTAGCAGGATTTACGAAGGAAGCGCCGGACTCCAGTGAAGCCTCATTGAAGTACGTCATCTACGGCGGCTTGTCTTCAGGATTGATGCTCTACGGGATATCCATCATCTATGGATTGACTGGGTCGCTGGACATCTATCAAATCAACCATGTTCTGGCACAAGGATCTGTAAATAACAGTGCCCTTGCTGTGGCAGGGATTCTCACTCTTGTTGGATTCGGTTACAAGATTTCAGCAGTACCGTTTCATTTTTGGACGCCGGATGTCTATGAGGGAGCGCCGATTACCATCACGGCGTTCTTGTCAGTTGCCTCCAAGGCAGGTGGGTTCGCTGTGATGATTCGATTCTTCAAAGGCGTGTTTATCGATACGGGCGCGACGCATCTCCCGGATGGAATGTGGGCTTCTCTCTCCCACTTTGAATGGTATCATGTTGTCGCTGCGCTATCGGTGGTAACCATGACCCTCGGGAATCTCGTTGCGCTGTGGCAGGATAACATGAAACGCCTGCTTGCCTACTCTAGCATAGCCCACGCAGGCTATATGCTTATGGGGGTCGTCGTGCTGAGTAACGAAGGGCTTGCAGCAATTCTTGTGTATTTCATGGTCTATTTGTTCATGAACCTCGGGGCATTTTACATTGTCATGGTCATTGCAAACAAGACTGGAAGCGAAGATGTCGAGGACTATAAAGGCATCGGGAAACGAGCACCGTTCCTTGGTGTTGCGCTCACAGTTTTCCTCATTTCATTGACCGGTCTACCGCCAACAGCTGGATTCATTGGAAAGTTGTATCTCTTTGCTGCCCTCCTGAACAGTGGTTGGATATGGCTGGCAATTGTCGGGGCTCTCAACAGTGTTATCTCGCTTTACTATTACGCAAAAGTCCTCCGCAACATGTATCTCCGTTCAGAGGACGACGAGAAGGAAACCGAGATGATCGATATTCCCCGTGTTCAGATCGCAACGGTACTTGTCCTTCTCGTGCCCGTGATTGCCCTTGGCTTGTACTTTACCCCTCTCGTTGAAATGGCCCAAGCCTCGGTGAAGATCTTCGGATCCCCCTGATTTGTATTGCGGTCGTCAATCAACAACTTGATGTGCCGAAATCATTCGCTTCAACGTCTATGTTTGAGAAGGAATCATATCTCACCCTGTTTCTGATTCTCTTCCTCTCATGCGCTGACCCTGCACCGAGCGAACCTTCCCCCGACAATAATATTCCGTCTGAAGGATGGACTATTGTGAATTCCCGATTTCATTCCCTTACAACTCTTTTCGATTGTATGTTTATCACTCCCAACCGTGTTCTTGTTGCAGGAGGGCTCGGAAGCTACAGGGTTTCCGAAAACAGTGGGCGGACATGGATTGAGTATTTCGTTAATACCGGGAACACGTTGTTCGACATTGATTTCTCAGACTCTCTGAATGGCGTTATGGTTGGTACGCAGGGAACGGTCTTCTGGTCAACGGATGGAGGTCGTTCCTGGGATGATCGGTCGTATAGTCAAAGCATCATCCTGTACGCATTGTGCTGCCTTTCTTCAAACCAGGCAGTGATTGTTGCCCAGGACGGGGTGGTACTCTCTACGACGACTTCGGGTTTGTCGTGGAGCCAGCAGAACTCCGGGACGAACGAAGATCTTTACGGAGTGGTTAGTGTACAGGATAGTGGGTGGATTTCGGTTGGTGCTGGGGGAACGATTCTTAAGACAACGAATCGAGGGGGAAGTTGGAGGGAAGTATGGCACGATAGCGCCGGTGCTTTTTTCAATGTTGCACGAGCTGGGCAAACTTCGGTCTTTGTTTTTGGGGAGTCGGGAAGGATTCTGAAGTCAACGAATTCGGGCGAGGACTGGCAGGACGTTAGTCCGGGAGGAACGGAGGCATTGTGGAGAGGCTGGTTTCAATCGGAGGCAACTGGTATGATTGTTGGCAACTATGGCACCATCCTGAGGACGACAGACGGCGGGATGAGTTGGAATAGTCTACGCAAGGGCGTTCCCACGGCAATCCACCTCTACGGAATCTCTTTTATGGATGCCGATACAGGGATCGTCGTCGGTGATGGGGGGACGATCTTACGGACAACGACCGGAGGTCTTTAGCTAGCTGAGTTTTCGTACTCGTTCATATACAAGGCGAATTCCTTCCAACACCAATGAAGGTACCACTTCTTCGATGATCGTCGTGTGCTCTGCCATGATACCGGCTAGTCCGCCTGTTGCAATAACTCTGGCCTTTTCCCCTAGTTCCGCATTAATCCTGTTCACGATGCCCTCTACACCATCAAGAGTTCCAAACATGAGCCCAGCTTTCATGCTTGTTTCGGTATCAGTACCAACGACACGATCCGGGAAGTGAAGCTCAATTCTTGGGAGTTTCGCCGCCTTCCGATGCAATTCAGACGCGGATGACTCAAGCCCCAAAGCAATAACACCGCCTAAGTAGTCACCGTTCTTGCCAACTACATCAAAGGTAGTCGCTGTCCCAAAGTCGATGATAATCAGCGGTCCTTTAAACCTTCTGAATCCTGCGATGGCATTACAGAGACGATCAGCGCCGACTGCGGTCGGATCTTGGTAATGTATCTTGATTCCTAAATCAAGAGAAGCTTTGACCGTGATAGGTTCTGTCCTAAGATACTTCCTGGCCATTGCTTCGAAAATATACGTCCAATCCGGCACGACAGAGGAAATCCCCACGCCTTGAATTGAATCCGTCGATAATCCTTTGTCGGCGCAAAAACTTCTTATGATCAGCCAACTCTCATCAGCGGTCCGGTGATTGGCGGTTGATATCCTCCAATCGGCGAGGAGTTGATCGGCCTTAAAAACTCCAAGAACGGTGTGGGTGTTCCCAACGTCAATTGCGAGTAGCATGCTTATCGTTCGAGCAATGGTTGGAAAATGAGGGCCGGGGGTGTAAGGTGGCTACATGCCAAGAATTGTGACATCTCCAGAGAAAAGTGTTTTTTCTACTCCAGACGTCTGAACAACAAGGCCTCCATCATCGCTGAGACCTTTCACGACACCGGTGAATATGGAGCCTTGTTGAGATACAGAAATCATCTTGTTAATCATCGAAGTCCGGGAAAGCCAGTGAGGGAGCACTGTATGAATTCCATGCGAAGTTATCTGGAGATACTCCGTTTCCAAACACGTGAGGATTTCTCTAAACAGTTCGTTCCGGTCAATGTCGCTGCCAACTTCCAGTTTCAATGATGTTGCTTTCGCCTGTAATTGTCCGTCGAACCTGGTTTGGTTTACGTTGATACCGATCCCAATCACTACATGGTCCACGGTATTTTGGCGAAGGGACGCTTCAATGAGAATTCCGCAAACTTTCTTCTTGTTGATCAGAAGATCATTTGGCCATTTGCATTCAGCTTTCTTTCCTGTTAGATGTTCAATCCCTTCGGAGAGCGCAACAGCGACATACAGAGGAAGAAGGTTGATTGCCTCGGGGTCGATATTCGGTCGCAACACGATTGAAAACATGAGGTTTTCGTTCGCATTCGATTTCCAAACGCGCCCAAGCCTGCCCCGTCCCGCAGTCTGCTCCTCGGCAACAACAATTGTCCCTTCCAAAGCTCCACAGGCAGCTACTGCTTTGGCGCAGCTATTGGTTGAATCGATTGACTCGAAGGTATAAATCTTATTTCCAAATGCGCGAGTCCTCAATCCCTTACGAAGGGCGTTTTCTGAAAACATAGCGAACCCCGACTAGTTAGAGGAGTGACGAAGAGATGAGCCGAAGCGTGAAGCTTTGAACGGGTACGAGGACTCTCCAATGGAAAGGCCTTTTGGTGAAATAAAAGAGGTCATCAAAATCACCCCCGAAAATAGCCATTGGGATTTGGAATGTCAAGTAAAGATTCTGAGGTCTGTGTCGCCAATTTGTCTCTTGTGTTCCTGAATCCATGCCATAGTTGCTACCCATTGTCAGGATGGCGCACCCCTGGCTGAATTTCCAGTCCTCCCAGTATGATGCTAACCTATTACCATTTAGACTGTTACAGGAATTTTTCGATATTCAAGCATGGTGGCACACGGGTTGCATTTTCAAATAGACAATTAGCAGTGAAATCCCGCTACGATTAGACAAGTTCATGCAGGAATGCTATTACACGCCATCCAGAAGGGAGTTTTGATACATGGGTAAAATAATTGGGATCGATCTTGGAACCACTAACTCAGTCGTTGCCGTAATGGAGGGCAATGACCCGGTCGTCATCGCAAATTCCGAAGGGAACCGAACGACGCCCTCGATTGTCGCGTTCGCTAAGAACGGAGATCGGCTTGTAGGCCAAGCCGCGAAAAGGCAGGCCGTCACCAACCCTGGAAACACGGTATTTTCGATAAAACGATTCATGGGGAGGTTCTATAACGAAGTGAACGAAGAGATGAAGCTCGTTCCCTATAAAGTTATCCACGGGGACAACAATACGGCACGGGTTGAAATAGGAGAAAGAGTCTACTCTCCACCCGAAGTCAGTGCGATGATTCTTCAGAAGATGAAGCAGACGGCTGAAGACTATCTTGGTCAAAAAGTTACCGAAGCAGTCATTACGGTCCCCGCCTACTTCAACGACGCGCAACGTCAGGCCACAAAAGAAGCAGGTGAAATTGCCGGACTTGAGGTGAAGCGAATTATTAACGAGCCAACGGCAGCCGCCCTTGCCTATGGTCTCGATAAGAAGAACAAAGACAGCAAGGTTGCGATTTACGACCTCGGTGGCGGCACTTTTGATATCTCCATCCTTGAGTTGGGAGATGGAGTTTTCGAAGTCAAATCTACCAATGGAGATACTCACCTCGGTGGAGACAACTTTGACCAGCGCATTCTTGACTACATTGCGGAAGAGTTCAAGAAGCAAGAAGGGATCGATCTTCGGAAAGACCCGATGGCATTGCAGCGTCTCCGTGAAGCTTCGGAGAAAGCGAAGATGGAACTTTCACAACTGATGCAAACGGAAATCAACCTACCGTTTATCACGGCAACTCCGGAAGGCCCGAAGCATCTCAACATCAACCTCACCCGAGCGAAGTTTGAACAACTCGTGGACGATCTGATTCAGCGAACATTCAAACCGACGGAGCAAGCATTGAAAGATGCGGGACTTTCTCCCAAAGACATTGACGAAGTGATCCTGGTGGGAGGCATGACCCGTGTTCCCAAGGTGCAGCAACTTGTGAAAGACATGTTCGGGAAAGAACCACATAAAGGAGTGAATCCGGATGAAGTGGTTGGAGTGGGTGCGGCCATACAAGGTGGCGTACTTGCGGGGGATGTCACAGATGTGTTGTTATTGGATGTAACGCCCCTGTCACTGGGAATTGAGACCTTGGGAAGTGTCATGACAAAACTGATCGAGGCGAACACCACCATTCCGACAAAGAAGAGTGAGATATTCTCGACCGCGTCGGATAGCCAGCCTTCAGTTGAAATCCATGTACTTCAGGGTGAGCGCCCAATGGCGGTTGACAACCGCACGCTCGGCAAATTCCATCTCGATGGGTTACCCCCTGCGCCGCGCGGAGTACCTCAGATCGAAGTAACGTTCGACATCGACGCAAACGGATTGCTCCACGTTTCAGCCAAGGATAAAGCGACGAATAAGGAACAGTCGATTCGGATTACCTCTTCAAGCGGATTGAGCAAAGAAGAAGTCGATCGGATGAAGAAGGATGCACAGTCCCACCAGGCTGACGACGCAAAGAAGAAGGAAGAGATCGAAGTGAAGAACCAAGCCGACAACCTTGTGTTCCAAACCGGGAGGCAGTTGAAAGAATTCGGGGACAAAGTCGATGCAACAGTGAAGAACAAGATCGAAACTGCAAGTGAAAAGTTGAAAGAAGCGATCAAGTCCAACGACATTGCAGCGATAAAGACCGCGATGGAAGGCGTCAATGCAGCCTGGAATGAAGCATCCACGCAGATGTACCAGCAATCAGCGGAGTCTCAACAGAAACCGGGCGAACCAACCACCGGCGAGGCGAAATCCGAAAAAAAGAATGACAAGAAGGTAGAAGATGCCCAGTTTGAAGTGGTTGACGATAAGGAGAAAAAGTAGCAAAGAAAGCCCTCACACTCCCTCTTATCAAAGGGAATTGTAGGCATATCTCCCCCGTGGATGGCGTGGGGATTACGAAAGGCGAGGCGATATCCTCGCCTTTTGTGTAGAGACAATGAAAGCCAGGTGAACCATGAATTTGAATCAGCTGACAATAAAATCACAGGAAGCACTTCAAAGTGCCCAGTTGATTGCCACCAGCTATGGCAATCAATTCATAGAGCCCGAACATCTTCTGGCCGCCTTGGTACAGGACCCAAACGGAACAATATTGCCTGTGCTTCAAAAGCTCGGTGCGAATGATCGATTCATCAAAATAAAACTGAATGAAGCGATAGACCGCCTTCCCAAGGTGTCCGGGGCAGGAATTGGCAGTCTGAGTATCGGGCAACATCTGTCGAAGGTCTTTGAAGACGCTCAGAAACAAGCGGAGAGACTAAAGGATTCCTATATCAGCACGGAACATTTCCTTCTCGGAATCTCACTCCAAAAAGGAACACCCGTAGAACGTCTATTGGCAGAGCAGGGAGTATCAACTGATAACATTCTCAAGGTGTTGAAGGATATCCGCGGGTCGCACAGTGTAACGGACCAACAGCCGGAGGAAAAATATCAAGCACTCAAGCGATACGGCCGGGACCTCAATGAGTTGGCACAAAAGGGGAAACTCGATCCCGTTATTGGCCGAGATGAGGAAATCCGTCGTGTCTTGCAGGTCATCTCGCGGCGGACAAAAAATAATCCCGTGCTGATTGGTGAACCGGGTGTGGGGAAGACTGCGATTGCAGAGGGGATTGCCTTCAGGATTGTACAAGGGGATGTACCTGAATCACTACGATCAAAGCGGATCGTTGCTCTCGACATGGGGTCTCTCGTTGCCGGGACTAGCTTCCGTGGGCAATTCGAGGAACGCCTCAAAGCGCTTCTCAAAGAAGTCCAAGAATCTGACGGCGAGGTTATCCTCTTCATCGATGAGATGCACACCATCATTGGCGCTGGAGCAGCACAAGGTGCCGTCGATGCTGCAAACATGCTCAAGCCCGCACTTGCCAAGGGTGAGTTACATGTCATCGGGGCCACAACGATAGACGAGTATCGCAAGCATGTTGAAAAGGATCCTGCGCTCGAAAGAAGATTTCAACCGGTCTTGGTGAGTGAGCCAAACATCGACGACACCATTTCGATTTTGCGCGGATTGAAGGAACGTTATGAAGTGCATCATGGTGTTCGTATTACCGACGGAGCAATTGTCGCCGCCGCGCAACTCAGTCATCGGTATATTGCAGACCGTTTTCTGCCTGACAAGGCCATTGATTTGATTGATGAAGCGGCAGCAAAGCTTCGCATTGAAATTGACTCAATGCCTGAAGAATTGGATAACGTGGAGCGACGAGTGAAGCAGCTTGAGATCGAGCGGGAGGCAGTACGTCGTGAAAGGGATAACGCGTCACGAGAGAGGCTGAATGTTATCGAACGCGACCTGGCTGATCTTCATCAGACGAGCACAGAACTGACGGCACACTGGAAGGTCGAAAAGGACATTATTCAATCGATCAGAAACATGAAAGGAGAAAGTGAGCGGGTCAAACTTGAGGCGGAGAAGAAAGAGCGTGAGGGTGATCTGGGGAGAGTTGCCGAGCTTCGTTACGGAACCCTTGCAACACTTGAGAAACAACTGAAAGAGGCATCGGCAAAACTTCAGGACGTACAGAAGTCACAAAAAATGTTGAAAGAAGAAGTCGATGCTGAAGACATCGCGGAAATTGTTGCCCGGTGGACCGGTATTCCCGTTTCCCGCATGCTTGAAAGTGAACGAACGAAACTTCTTGAGCTGGATGAACGGTTGCGCGAACGGGTGATTGCGCAGGATGAAGCTGTACATGCTGTAGGCGACGCAATTCGCCGGGCGCGAGCTGGCTTGCAAGACGAGCAGCGACCTATAGGATCATTCATTTTTCTTGGAAGCACGGGTGTGGGAAAAACCGAACTGGCCCGTGCGCTTGCTGAATTCCTGTTCAATAACGAGTCTGCTATTGTCCGTATTGACATGAGCGAGTATATGGAAAAATTTTCCGTCTCGAGGCTTATCGGAGCGCCTCCTGGATATGTAGGATATGATGAAGGAGGTCAGCTGACTGAGGCTGTACGCCGTCGTCCGTATTCGATCGTTCTTCTTGACGAGATTGAGAAAGCTCATCCTGAGGTTTTTAACCTCCTCCTGCAGGTTCTTGATGAGGGTAGACTTACCGATAGCAAGGGACGGACGGTGGACTTCAAGAACACCATCATTGTTATGACTTCCAACTTAGGATCACAACTGATTCAGGAGCGCATCTCTTCGGATTTCAAAGACGGTGAAGAATGGGAAGAATCATTTGGTTCTCTTCGCCAGGAGCTATATCAGCTCCTTCGTCAAACCATCCGACCTGAATTTCTCAACCGGGTTGACGAAGTAGTAGTCTTCAGACCTCTTTCGAGAAAAGATGTTCGTGAAATCGTCTCAATACAACTCCGTCGGGTGGAGGAATTACTCTATCACAAATCCATCGCGATCCAGGTAACTGACGATGCGAAAGATTGGCTCGCGAAGCTGGGTTATGACCCCACATTTGGTGCCCGTCCGCTGAAGCGTGTGATTCAGAAACACCTCGTGAATCCTTTATCGCAGCGCATCTTGCTCGGTGAAATCCAGGAAGGTGATACTGTCGAAGTAAGCCTTGATAAGTCAGGACTGATTGAATTTGTCAAGAAGATGAATGCTGAGGTAGTGAACTGATCCTGACCCAAGAATCCAAGTCCTTCGCGTGTCCATTCGTGCGAAGGGCTTTTTTATTTCAGCTGTGAATGATCGCATTGATTCGCGATATGGATTTCAGTACCTTTTTCGGCATTTATAAATCAAAAACGGAGCATGAGAGTTGATTTCATTAATGGTTCATGGGGGAGCGTGGGATATTCCTGACGAGGCGGTAAAGCAGCACAAGAAAGGAGTCCAGGACGCACTTACTGCCGGCTGGACAATGCTGAGTCGCGGGGGGACCTCCGTCGATGTCGTGACAGAGACCATAAGAATATTGGAGAATGACGATACATTCGATGCAGGACGAGGTTCCTTCGTCAACATGGTGGGAGATGTCGAATTAGAGGCGAGCATCATGGATGGCAGTACCCTTATGGCCGGAGCAGTTGCGGCGGTACAGAACATTAAAAACCCTATTCTGTTGGCGCGTGCAATAATGGAGAAAAGCGAGCATGTATTGCTTGCCGGGATCGGGGCGACTCGTTTTGCGCGTGAGCATGGGGTAAAAACCTGTGGTCATGATGATCTGATTACCGACCGGGAGCTTGCACGTTGGAGAGAATATCAGTCCAGAAAGAAAGTATCGACGAAGGAGATCTTTCGGAAAAAGAAAATGCCGTCTGACACCGTGGGCGCAATCGCTCTCGATAAGTTTGGCAACGTTGCCTCGGGCACATCGACCGGCGGGACTCCCAACAAGCATCCGGGAAGGGTAGGAGATTCGCCGATAATCGGATGTGGGACATTTGCTGATAATGAAGCCGGCGCGGTGGCGACGACAGGATGGGGGGAGGCGCTCATGAAAGTGGTCATGGCAAAAACTGTCTATGATCTTATGGAAAAATACGGCGATCCCAGCAAGGCGATCCAGGAGGCTTTGTCGATCCTCGAGAAAAAGACTGGTGGGTATGGTGGAGTAGTTGCCTTGACGAGCAAAGGAAAAATCGGTTTTGGGTATAACACACCCCGGATGGCCCGGGGATACATGACCTCCGAAATGCGGAACCCCGTTGTTGATCTTTAGCCCGAATCTTCATTCACAAGAACCTCCCCCGACCCGATGAGGCAGGCCTCATTGATTGGTCACGTCGCGGAAGTCCTTGATTTCATTCGAGCTTCGTCCAATCCTGCGGACAGAATAGCCCAGGAATTCTTCCGCAAGCGAAAATATCTCGGCGCCCGCGATCGACGCTTCATATCGGAGACCCTCTATGGGGTTATTCGAAATTATCGACTTCTACAAACTTACCTTTCATCTATTGCTCTGCCGTTACAAGCTTCATCCCTGTCGTACTGCACTGCCTATTGTCTCAAATTCGGTGGCCAACATCTTGACGGATTACGTTCCGAAATTGACGCTTTGTGGCGAATGGCGCATCCAGATATTGAGATCAGCGAGTTTCTTGAAAAGATCTGTGAGGTGACTCTCTCGGAGGACATACTAGAGGATCCCGCCAAGAGAATTTCCGTCCAGAATTCGTTTCCCGATTCAATTGTTCTAGAATGGATTGACCGGTTTGGGGAGAATGAAGCAAATGCCCTCTGCAAGTCTCTCAATCGCCCTGCGCCGACCGTTTTGCGCGTGAATCATCTCAAAACAACGAGAGAAGAATGTGCAGCGCGCCTTCGGGAGGAAAATGTTGCAACCAGCGCAACATCCATTTCGCCGGTTGGTCTTGTCGCTGAAAAGCGATTCCACGCTCAATCGCTTCGAGCGTTTGGCGAAGGACTGTTTGAGATTCAAGACGAGGGGAGCCAGATCATTTCCTTCCTGGTCAACCCATCTCCTGGGGAGGTTATTGTCGACGCATGCGCGGGAGGGGGAGGAAAGTCCTTACACCTTGCTTCAATCATGGAAGACACGGGGAAGGTGATTGCAATTGATGTTGACAGATCACGGCTGGCCGGTATTTCCGAGCGAGTGAGGAGGACGGGGTTAAACTGCATCGAGGCACGTCACACCACCGAATACCATGCAGTCATTCATGAGCAGGGAGCGGACCGAGTTCTCGTTGACGCTCCATGTTCGGGGAGCGGAACATATCGTCGGAACCCCGATGCAAAAATGCGATTCCGGGAAGAAGGAATTGTTCAGTTGAATGACATCCAGCGATCTGTCCTTGAAGAATATGCGAAGCTCGTGAGGCCGGGCGGAATCCTGGTGTATGCAACCTGCTCGTTGTTACGCTCGGAGAACGAAGACGTCGTTGAGTGGTTTCTCAACAGACACACTGAGTATTCTCTTCGGTCAACATCTGAAGCGTTGGGAAAACACAGTGTGACTCTCAATAGTTCTTCCGATTACCTCTTCTTGACTCCTCATCTGCATGGAAGCGACGGCTTCTTTGCCGCGGTTATTGGTCGCAACTAATAGAAGGTCGTTTGATTCTTAGATCCTATTTCTCTACCATGTGACAAGTTTGTCGTATTTGTTACGAAGCGACATCCCGTTCGCATCATTGAATTCCCGGAGCTCCCCTATGCGAGTATTCACGTTGTTCGTGTTCTGCACCATCATCTTCTCGGGATGTAGTAAACCGTCTGCCGATGAGTATTTTCAACAAGCGGAGCTCGCGGTCAAAAGCTCAAAAATCGATGAAGCCATTCAATTGTATCGAAAGATCGTCGATGAGTATCCAAAGAGCGAAAAGGCCGAAGCGGCCCAGTTTATTCTTGCCAGTCTGTACCAGAATAATACACACCAGTATCAACAAGCGATCAATGAATACTGGAAGTACTATGAGTTGTTTCCCGATGCGAAGCAGACGCCCACTGCCCTGTTTCTGATCGGCTTTCTGTACAACAACGAACTCAAAATCATCGATAGCGCTGCAACCGCTTACAAGCTCTTCCTGGAAAAATACCCCAGCCACGAGATGGCGCTTTCCGCCCAGTTTGAGTTAGAGCATCTTGGAGAGGAACCGGAAGCGATGCTGCCTGCTGAAGAAGCAAAAAAGGAAAAGTCAACGGTCGTCAAGAAGTAATGACTCAATCTCAACTACATTACCTGCAACCAACTGTTGTCTCCAAGCTTGCAAACATGGAGCTTCGCGCTCGGCTGGTTGTGGAAGGGTTTATCACTGGACTTCACAAGAGTCCTTATCATGGGTTCAGTGTCGAGTTTGCCGAGCACCGGCAGTATATGCCCGGAGATGAGATTCGCCACATCGATTGGAAGATCTATGGGAGGACCGATCGCTATTACATCAAACAGTATGAAGAAGAGACCAACCTTAAGTCGTATATCGTCATTGATTCAAGCAAGTCGATGGCATTCGCGTCTGAGGGCTCGGTCTCAAAGTTGACCTATGCGGCATATCTGGCGGCATCATTGTCGTATATGATGATCAAGCAGCAAGACGCAGTCGGATTGGCCGTGTTTGATGAGAGTATTCACACGTATTTGCCACCACATGCAACGCGCGGATATCTGAGGCAGATTCTCCTTTCCCTCGAACAGGTTGCGTCTGCCAACCAAACAAGGGCGGGTCGGTCGCTTCATCAGGTGGCAGATAGAATTAAGCGACGGGGCCTGGTCATCGTTCTGAGTGACCTTCTTGACAAGCCTGAGGAAATCATGGCAGCCCTGAAGCATTTCCGACATAAGAAGAATGAAGTCATAGTGATGCACATTCTGGATCCGTTAGAGCGATCCTTTGCCTTTGATGGAGATGCCCAATTTCGGGATATGGAGACAGCGGAGGAGCTGACAACACAGCCGTGGCAAATTCGAAGAGCTTACAGAAAAACCATGTCCGAGTTTCTTGAGCGATATAAGAGGGAGTGCCGAGAAAACTACATTGATTATGTTCTCCTCGACACGAGCACCTCGTACGACGTCGCACTCTTTGAGTATTTGCGAAAGCGTTCCAGGTTACAGTGATGGGCTGAACAAAGAGCGTTTTACCCTTGAGCCCGGATTGACTCCGGGTTCTTCTTTTGTGACAAAATCGATGTACCCGGAACGCGTGAATTAGAAAAATGATGCAGACAAGAACCAAGAGAAAACTTCCAACCTCAGCACCTCTTTTTCCCGAGGAATGCATAGTCATTCGCGGGGCGCGAGAACATAATCTCAAGAATGTTGATCTCGACATTCCGAGAGGCAAGCTCGTCGTGATAACCGGTTTGTCAGGCTCCGGGAAGTCGAGTCTTGCATTTGATACGATCTACGCAGAGGGTCAACGAAGATTCGTCGAGAGTCTCTCTGCCTACGCGCGTCAATTCTTGGACGTCATGGAACGTCCCGACGTTGATTATATCGAGGGGCTCAGTCCGGCGATTTCGATTGAACAAAAGACGGTGAGCCATAATCCACGCTCGACTGTTGGTACCGTTACCGAGATTTATGACTATCTCCGCCTGCTTTTTGCCAGGATCGGAACGCAGTTTTGCTACAACTGCGGGAGGAAGGTAGAGAAGCAGACGACTGACCAAATCATCGACAGCATCATGGAGCTGCCTGAAGGTTCGAGAGTCCATATTCTTGCTCCGGTCGTTAAAGGTCGCAAGGGACATTATCGGGAGTTGTTCGAGGAGATTGTAAAAGATGGGTTCCTGCGCGTTCGGAATGACGGCGTCATTACGGAAATCAAGAAGGGACTCCAACTCGATCGATACAAAGTCCACAACATCGAGATCGTTGTCGATCGGATCGTTGTCCAAAAGGGATCCCGCCCACGAATTGCGGATTCTGTGGAGATCGCTCTCAAGTTTGGTGGAGGCTTTATCATCGTTTCGACTGATGAAACGGCAGAGAATCTTCAGAAGACACGCAAGGGCAAGGGAAAACTCTCGCCAAGCAGCAACGACATCCTCTTTAGTGAGCACTACTCTTGTCCTGCTTGTGCCATCAGCTTCGACGAGCCCGCCCCGAATTCATTCTCATTTAATTCGCCGTATGGTTCTTGCGGTTCGTGTGATGGTCTCGGAGAAATCAAGGAGCTTGACCTGGACTTAATTCTGCCCGATAAGAATTTGAGTATTAACGAAGAGGGAATTGCCGCCCTTGGCAAACCTCGGCAAACGTGGGCATTCAGTCAGGTGCGTGCCGTTGCGAAGAAATTCGACTTCGACTTTGACACATCGATTAAGGGCATTCCTAAGAAGGCGATGGATGTTCTCCTTTATGGAGGAGGGAAGGAGAAATTCGAAATTGAATACAAATATTCCACCGGGAGAACAGTCGTGTATCACCACCGCTATAGCGGCCTTTTGGAGATCATGCGGAATTACTATGCCGAGACAAGTTCAAACAACATTCGGGAATGGGTTGAGGCATACATGAACACCAAGCCTTGCACGGAGTGCAAGGGTGGCCGACTTCGGAAAGAGAGCTTGGCGATCAAGATTGAAGACGCCAAGACTGGAAAGTCGTTCTCCATTCATGATGTAGTAGCACAGTCACTGACCGATGCTGCAGCGTTCTTCGAACGGCTGACACTTACAGATCGACAGATGCAGATCGCATCGCAGGTAGTGAAGGAAATTAGGGAGCGATTGAAATTCCTTCTCAATGTAGGACTCGATTATCTCACTCTTGATCGCCCGGCGCGAACGTTATCGGGAGGCGAAGGGCAAAGGATCCGATTGGCGACACAGATCGGTTCTCAGCTAGTCGGTGTCCTGTACATCCTGGATGAGCCAAGTATTGGACTTCACCAACGTGACAACATTAAGTTAATCGACTCGTTGAAAAAACTGAGAGATCTCGGAAATACAGTGATGGTTGTAGAACATGACAAGGAAATGATTGAGAGCGCAGATCATGTCATAGATCTGGGCCCGGGGGCCGGAGAGCACGGTGGTGCTGTCGTTGCAATTGGATCACCCAAAGAGCTTGAGCATTTCACGAACCGGAAAAGTTCAGGAAACGGCAACGGGTCGGCACAGGCCGCCACCTCGTTGACGGTCGACTATTTACTGGGGAAGAAGGCGATCGGCATCCCACCGGAACGACGTCGAGGGAATGGAAAGGAATTGGTCCTCACCGGGGCGAAGGGAAATAACCTGCAGAACGTGACGCTACGAGTTCCTCTCGGGCGACTTATCTCCATCACCGGTGTGAGCGGGTCCGGCAAGTCGTCTCTCATTAGCGAAACTCTCTACCGAATTCTTTCGAGGAAATTCTATCAGTCCAAGGCTGTGCCCCTGCCTTTTGATTCCATCGCCGGGCTTGAGCATATCGACAAAGTGATCGAGATTGATCAATCGCCAATTGGTCGGACGCCTCGATCGAATCCGGCCACATATACCGGGCTGTTCACCCTCATCCGTGATTTGTATACGCAAATGCCAGAAGCAAAAATCCGTGGGTACAAGGCGGGGCGATTCAGCTTCAACGTGGCGGGAGGGAGGTGCGACGCGTGTGAAGGGGATGGCGTGAAAAGAATTGAGATGAATTTCCTTCCCGATGTGTATGTGCTGTGCGATGTGTGCAGCGGCAAGCGGTACAACCGAGAAACCCTGCAGGTGCATTACAAGGGGAAATCAATCGCAGACGTCCTCGATATGACGGTGAGAGAGGCGGTGGATTTCTTTTCGGAGATCCCAGGGTTGCTGCGGAAGCTCTCGACCCTGCAAAGCGTGGGGCTTGGCTACATCAGACTTGGCCAACAGGCTACCACACTTAGCGGAGGAGAGGCGCAACGGGTGAAATTGTCTACAGAGCTTTCAAAAGTTGGAACCGGCAACACACTCTATATCCTCGACGAGCCAACCACTGGTTTGCATTTCGAGGATATCCGAATGCTTCTTGATGTGCTCAATCGTCTGGTGGAGAAAGGAAACACGGTTATGGTGATTGAACACAATCTGGACGTCGTCAAGACGGCGGATTGGATTATTGACCTTGGTCCCGGTGGAGGGAAAGAGGGAGGGGCCATTGTCGCCGAGGGTGTCCCGGAGGAAATTGCCCGAGTGAAGACATCAGCAACAGGCGAGTTTCTTGCAAAGGAACTGGCAATGTAACTGACTATGCCGGTTTTCCTTTGGAGACAAAGGGATTGTCCTTGATGAAAAACCGCCATCGATGTTTCCTGCCATTTCTGATCCCGATTCGAGTCGAAGAGCCAATAGCAAACTTGTTCCGGTCATTCGCTACGGCGCCTATCCAAATGGTCTTCCCGCAGAGATCTGTCCCATTATTTCGTCTGTCGATTTTGAACGCTTGACATAACTTTGCGGGACCATTGCACAGATCGATTTCGGTTGATGATTTTGACCTTCGAGCCCGCATCCATTGTTTCCCTTCAATAGGTTCTACGGCCCGCAGCAATACGGCTCTGCCTTTTCCTTTGCGGCCTGTAACGACATTGCAGCAGAAGTGCATGCCATAAGTAAAATACACGTAAAGATATCCACCCGAACGAAACATCACTTCGTTACGCTGTGTCTTGCCACGAAATGAGTGACTTGCAGGATCGCGCTCTCCGAGATATGCTTCCACTTCAACGATCTTCCCTATCAGCGGATGTTTCTTAGTCTCACAGATGAGATACTTGCCAAGAAGATTACGCGCGACCTGAAGGGTGGGGCGTATAAAAAAGCTACGCGGCATTCGGTGAAGTGTTGAGGGGAGTGCTCGAGTGCTGGACAAACGAAACGTGGAGTTATTTCAACTTCTTCGAAAAAGACTCGGCAAGTTTATCTACTTCATCCGCGGAAAGTCCCGTTCCGAAAGTTTTGGTACTTGACGTCGCTGGGACCGCTTCCTTCTTCCACACAGGGGTGTTGCCGGCCTTCATAACAATTCTCTTGTCAATCTCTTCCATCCAGGACGATGGGACTGACGCTGCATGAGCTGTTACCGGCGTCTTCTCTTGTATTTGTGTCGTTGTATCCGGATTGATGGGGTTTGTTTCGAATGCGAGTCGTTTCACGTTCATTAGATGCCGTGCGGTTACATTATCCGAGATAATGGAACCTCCCTGCGTGCCTGGTCCCAATGTCATGGAAGGCTCGAGACCGGTGGTATAGCCAACGGCACCGAGGGCCGCCTGGGTATTTACGAGAATACGGAACGCAGGTTTCTCAAGAGCAAATTTCATGATGATGTCGCGATCATTCGAATGAATGACAAGCGTATGGCCGATGCCTCCAAACTCGAGCAATTCGATGCACCGGTGACACCCTTCCCGCCAACCCTCGACAGTATAGAACGAAAGAACGGGAGAGAGTTTCTCGCGGGAGAGCGGAACGTCCCGACCGACACCATTCAACTCGGCAATCAGAACGGATGTGTTCGACGGAACGCTCATTCCCGCCTTCTGGGCGATGAAGCTTGGTGATTTTCCAACGATCTCAGGATTGATTGCGCCACGAGTGTCAAACATCAATCGCGACAGTCGTTCTTTCTCCTCGCCGGCCACAAAGTATGCGGCCAGACGCTTGCATTCTTCCATGACGAGATTCTTGCGGGGAGCGTCACAAATTAGGGCAGACTCGGTTGAGCACAACGTGCCAAAATCAAACTGCTTGCCGGAGATGATGTCGGCGACGGCTTTTTTCACATTGGCTGTCCGCTCAATAAATGATGGGACGTTTCCCGAACCTACGCCATAGGCAGGCTTGCCAGAGCTATATGCGGCGCGAACCATTTGGTTGCTGCCCGTCGCCAGAATAACGGCTGTAAGTTTATGTCTCATCAGTTCATTCGTCCCTTCGATCGTCGGCAACGAAAGACACGTCATAAGATTCCTTGGTGCACCCGCCTTTTCGGCGGCATCCCGAACAACATTCATCGCCTCCTGCGTGCACTTGTGCGCGCGTGGATGCGGACTCGCGACGCATGCATTCCTAGCTTTTACAGAAATGATTGCTTTAAACATCACAGTAGAAGTGGGATTGGTCGAGGGAATTAATGCGGCAACCACCCCCATTGGCTCTCCAATCATGATCAGTCGTTTCTCTCTATCCTCACCAATCACACCGACCGTTTTAAGATCCTTGATTGATTCCCACACGCGTTTCGTTGCGAACTCATTCTTTTGCTGCTTGTCCTCGGGTTTGCCGAATCCAGTTTCTTCCGATGCCAATCTCCCTAAACGCGCGGCTTCTGCATAGCCTGCATCGACCATGGCTTTCACGACACGATCGACCTGCTCCTGGGAATAGTTCTTGAACTCCAGTTGCGCTGCTTTTGCTTTCTGCAACAGGTCCCGGACTTCCTGCACGGAAGCGAGATCTTTATCGAGACTCATCGACGTTCCTTTTCCGGATCATTGAATGTTACGTGAACAAGTTGAGTTCATTTCCTTTGGCCCTCGTAATGTTGAGGTGTCGGAAGGCAATCTCTGTGGCTTCACGACCGCGGGATGTCCTCTTAAGAAATCCCTCCTGGATGAGGTACGGCTCGTACACTTCTTCAATTGTTCCCGGCTCTTCTGCCACAGCGACTGCCAGGGTATTGAGTCCTACAGGTCCTCCATCGTATTTGTCGATAATACAACGTAAAATTCTTTTGTCCATTTCATCCAACCCGAGCTCATCAACTTCAAGCGCCCGAAGAGAAAAGTCAGCAACTTCCTTAACAATAATGCCGCCATGATTTTTTAGGCGGTCATCGGCCTGCGCGAAATCACGACATCGGCGCAATAGCCGATTCGCGATGCGGGGGGTGCCGCGTGATCGCTTTGCAATCTCTGAAAGACCATCACTTGCATACTGTATCTCAAGAAGACTCGCCGACCGCTGTAGAATTTGTTCGATAATGGCTGCAGAATAGTAGTCGAGACGGTTGGCAATGCCAAAACGGGCGCGTAAGGGAGCGGTCAACAGACCTACCCGCGTGGTTGCTCCGACGAGTGTAAAGCGGGGAAGAGTTAATTGAATGCTTCGGGCACTTGGCCCTGAGTCGATCATAATATCGAGGCGAAAGTCCTCCATCGCGGAGTACAGGTATTCTTCCACAACGGCGTTGAGCCGATGAATTTCGTCGATAAAAAGGACGTCGCCTTCCTCGAGATTCGTCAAAATTCCAGCAAGATCTCCAGGCTTATCCAATACCGGACCGGAGGTTATCCGAATTTGGCTCCCCATTTCATTCGCAATGATGTATGCGAGAGTTGTTTTTCCAAGTCCGGGCGGGCCGGTGAGGAGAACATGGTCGAGCGATTCACCTCGTTGCCGCGCGGCTGTCATGAAAATTCGGAGATTCTTTGTAATATTTTCTTGGCCGTAAAAGTCCTCGAAGGAGAGAGGACGTAGAGAGTGATCAAACTCGATTTCTGCCGGGAGACGGTCGGGGGTTGTGTAATCTGATTTACGCATGGGTCAAGGTAATACTTCACCCGAAGAATTACAATAACCGTTTGTAGAGCCCATAGTGGTTGACGGACTCTATGCGGTCACCTTCCGGAGTGCAGCTTTGATGAGGCCTTCGAGAGTCAAACTCTTTCCATCGGTTTCCTTCACTGCAGCGGCGATTCCCTTGTCGGCAGTCGCACGCGAGTATCCCAATGATGTCATGGCAAGAAGAGCCTCTTGATGAATGGAACCTGTCAAAGAGACACCGGATGAACGACCGCCATCAAGTCGTTCAAGCTTGTCGCGGAGTTCAAGAACCAGGCGCTCGGCGAGTTTACGCCCGACGCCGGGAATTGCGATCAGCGCTTTAAGGTTTCCGGTTCTGATATGTATTTTTAGATCTGCGACGGAAATTCCCGAGAGAATTCCCTGCGCCATTTTAGGGCCGATACCGGAGACGGAGACGAGCATCTTGAACGCTGTTCTCTCCTGTTCTGTCGCAAAGCCGAAGAGTTGGAGGATGTCCTCACGAACATACAAGTACGTCAAAAGAGTGCTAGTGCTATTGAGATCTCCAAGGACTTCATACGTCGAAAGAGGGATGCTGACGGCGTAGCCGACTCCTCCAACATCGATCAAGACTTCAGTCGGACTTTTAAGGGTAAGTATGCCGCGGAGAGAAGAGATCATGATCTCACTCGCTCAGGATGAGCCTGCACAAACGACTTCCAGTCTCGATGTTTGGAAGCCGGTGTGACCAGGCGGTGAAGGTGGCAAATCGCGACGGCAAGAGCATCAGAACTGTCGAGCGCCATGACCGAATTGCGGGCGCCCAGCATTGACTGCACCATGAACTTGACCGCGTCCTTTGATGCCGTTCCTTTTCCAACAACCGCTTTCTTTACTTCACGAGGAGAGTACTCGGACGTGGGGATTTCTTGTTCGACGGCGGCGAGAATGGACACCCCGCGCGCATGTCCAAGCTTGAGTGCGGATTGTGGGTTCTTTCCGTAGAACGCTGATTCGATTGCAAATTCATCAGGATGGAAGGTGGTTATGAGGGATTGAAGTTCGCAATAAATTCGCTTCAGTCGCACCGGCATGGAGGAGTCTGGTGAATTGCGGATAACTCCGCTGCTCATGAGCTTCAGCGTCGAGCCTTTCCTCTCGACGATCCCGTAGCCTGTGACGATCGTACCAGGATCGACGCCGAGCACGATAATGGAGGAATGGTCGTTCGTGGTTCTGCGCCGCGAGACATCCCGCTGTCGCTCACCCATTAATCTTTGCCATTTCCGTTTCGTCGATGTCAAAGTTAGCGAATACGTTCTGGACATCGTCGTGTTCTTCCAGCGCTTCCATAAGTTTCAACACTTGTTCCGCCTCTTTTCCAGTCACCTTCACCGTGTTGTCCGGGACCATTTGCAAGGAGGCATTTTCAATTGCAATTCCTTTGTCTTCGATCGCCTGCTTTACCTGTTCAAATGCCTGAGGAGAGGTTGTCACGGTGAATACTTCGTCGTCATCCTGCAGATCATCGGCACCGGCTTCGAGGACGACGGAGAGGAGATCATCTTCCGTTAATGATGAATTGTTTCCAGAAGTTGGAATCACGATCGTTCCTTGACGATTGAACATCCACGCGACGCTCCCGGAATGTCCGAGGTTACCGTTGCTCCGCGAAAAAATATGCCGCATCTCAGACACCGTACGATTGTTGTTATCCGTGACAATCTCCGCGAGGATCGCGACGCCACCCGGGCCGTACCCTTCGTACGTGAGTTCCTCATAGGAAACGCCTTCGAGTTCTCCTGTTCCTTTTTGGATGGCACGGGTGATATTGTCGGCGGGCATGTTGGCCGATTTTGCGGTCTGGATCGCCAGACGAAGGCGCGGGTTGCCTTCAGCGTTTCCGCCTCCATTACGAGCAGCAATGGTGATTTCCTTGATAAGTCGCGTAAACAACCGACCTCGCGCAGAGTCTGTTGCCGCTTTCTTTCTCTTGATTGTTGCCCATTTTGAGTGGCCGGACATAGCTACGTCTCCTTCCTAAACGATCTGAATTATCGAATATCTCGAACTTTTAATTGAGGAACAACATCGCCTTTTCTCCCTCCGGATGGTGCGGGCGACTCATGCTCATCAATGGAGAAAACACATTCGAGGTCTTTCCTCCCGGCGTTGACCTTTGGCATCAAGTCTCCAAGGCCAAATCCAATCGCGTCAAACACCACACCATTCTGACGAACGCGAAATCGTAAGTGGTTCTTTCCCACGATTCGCGGATTCCCGAACACTTCAAGATTCCGCCCAAGAAAGGTTGGTTTCATGTTACTCGGCCCGAAGGGAGCGAACTCTTTAAGAATTCTGATAAATTTTGGAGTCATGTCCGTCAACGAGATCTCCACATCGATGTGAATCTCGCGCGTTTTCATCTCTTCAGTCATGAGTTCATTCACAACATCATTGAATGCCTGACGGAATTCGTCCACCTTCTCAATTTCGACGGTCAGGCCGGCTGCGTACTTATGCCCGCCGAACTGAATAATCTTATCCTCGCACCGCTTGAGGGCCTGGAAGATATCGAATCCGGAGACACTTCGTGCGGAACCTTTTGCAACACCATCCACCGTCGCCATCATGATCGACGGCTTGTAGTATTTCTCGACCATCCGGGACGCAACGATTCCGACGACGCCCGGGTGCCAATGCTCCTGATGAAGTACGAGTGCCGCGTCGGTGTCAACATTCAATACTGATTCCGCGAGTTCTTGTGCTTCCGCAAATGTTTCTTCATCGATGCGACGTCGGTTGAGGTTTTCTTCCTCCAACACTTGAGCGAGTTGATGGGCTTCTTCCGGGTTTGTGCTGGTCAGTAAACGGACAGCGCGCATTGCATCACCCAATCGTCCCACCGCATTAATGCGGGGAGCAAGCATGAAGACTACCTGTCCTGTGGTGATCTTGCCAATTTCCAATCCAGATGATTCAATCAATGCTCGAATACCGGGGCGAGGATTAGAATTGATAAGGTCCATGCCGGCGCGAACAAGCACCCGATTCTCGTCGATCAGCGGCACAATGTCGGCGGTACTTGCCAGGGCGACGAAATCCATGTACGATGCCAGCGTCGACTCCATGCCTAACTTGCGGGCAATCCCCTGAATGAGCTTGAACCCGACGCCACAACCGCACAACGATTTGAAAGGATAAACATCCCCCGGTCTAAGAGGATCGAGGGTCGCCAGAGCATTTGGAAGTGTTGAGCCAGGCTCGTGGTGATCACAAATGATCATGTCGATTCCTTTAGAGCGAGCCAGTTCTGCTTGCGCAACCGCGGTGATACCGCAATCAACGGAGAGGAATACCGAGTACCCCTCCGCATGTGCTTTCTCAACACCAAGGTTAGAGATTCCATAGCCCTCGATGATGCGGTCCGGAATGTAGAAGTCGACCGCCCCTCCGAGATCTTTGATGAACAAGTATAACATTGCTGCGCCGTTTGTTCCATCAACGTCATAGTCACCAAAGACGAGAATCTTCTCGCGGGATTGAATTGCAGTGATCAGGCGTGCGGTTGCTTCCTCCATGCCCGTCATCAAGAAGGGATCGTTCAGCAGCTGAACGGTTGGCCGAAAGTAGGCTTTTGCAGCATCGTAGGTGGTGATGCCGCGGTTGACAAGAATGGTGGAGATTTCTTTCGGAACATTGATTTCTTCGGCCAATCGAGAAACAACGTCAGCCGGTTGTTCGACGATCGTCCAACGGTGTTCTTTGATGATAGAATTCAAAAAATCTCCCATGAACTTGGCTGAGTACGACCGGCAGAGGGAAAAGAATCTTTCTCTTCGTTCTACGCTATCACAGTGTGAACACGGTCAATACTTAGTGCAGGTCTGTAAGCCGAATTCTGTCTTCTTCGGGAACCGAAGGAGGCAGCCATTTATCTGGGTCCGCCGTTGCCGTTGGACTCGTGCGACCTACCCGAGAGTTTCGCTGTAAGAATACAGCCGAAGAAGCGAGCAACTTCTTTCGCAGTGGCGATACCTCTCCTATGTGGTCTTGCTCCAGGTGGGGTTTGTCAGTTTTCTGCCATCGCTAGCAGACCGGTGAGCTCTTACCTCGCCTTTTCACCCTTACCGTCGATAACCCGAGGGAAATCGACGGCGGTATTTTTTCTGTGACACTTTCCGTCTCAGGGGATTTTCATCCCTTGAGCCCCCGTTTTTCGCGGGGCACCTTGCTCCGTGGAGTTCGGACTTTCCTCATCGTGGACAGAAATCCACGACGCAGCTGCCCGACCTGCATGGTGATTGTATTTGTTTATTTATAGAAAAAATCTGTTAAGAATCTAGATGCGTTGGGACAACTACTGAGCCGCGGTTTCTTTTCCTTCTGCGATCTGGCCAGGAACGAGAATGCGCCCGCAGTGCTCGCACATGTAGATCCGCTTGCTCTGTCTGAGTTCCAGCACCTTCTGTGGGGGCACGAGGTTGAAACAACCTCCGCACGCGCCCCGGACAAGTCCTACGATTGCTTTTCCCCCTCGCTTTGAGTCACGAATGCGTTGATATGTTTCGAGTAACGGGCGTTTGATTCCCTCCATAGCCCGCGTTCGTGCTCTACGATACTCGTTTTCTTCGGCATCTGTTTCTTTGGACACTTCGGCGAGGGCAACGCGTTTCTCCTCTAGAGTCTTCTCCAGCTCGGTTATTTGGAGCTTCACCGATTCGATGTCGGTTCGAGCGGTTGTTCCTTTATTCTCCAGGGCTTGCATTTCCTTTTCAAGTTTTGCTATACCTGCAACTGCAGAATCCATTTCCCGAGTCAAGGCGTCATATTCCTTATTATTCCGAACCTCCAATTGTTGAGATTTGTAACGCTCTACTTTCTCCCGCAGGGAGATGATATCGCTATCCGCAAGGTCACGTTCGGCAAAGGACTTTTTCATAACACATTCCAGATCCGCCAGTTGCTTCTTCCGTTCAGCGTATTGATCTTCGAACTCCTTGACTTGTGCAGGCAGATCACCCTTCATTTCCTCCAACTCATCCAGATTTGTATCGATCTTTTGCAATTCGTACAGGCGACGCAATGTATCTTTCAATGTCACTCCTCCAACAAATAGTAGTTATGAATAATATCGTACCGGATTGGTCAACGTCTCTGCAGCTTCGATTCGCAGATGACCCGCGTTGGTTCCCAACGCTTCGCTTAATTTCTTGACAATAGTGTGGACGACCGGCTCTTCGGTTTCGTAATGCCCGGCATCGATAAGCGCGATCTTCCCGGCGGCTTCATGAAAAGCATGGTAACGAATATCCGCTGTCACGAAAGCATCTGCTCCTTGTGCCATCGCCTCCTCGAGCAGTTCCGAACCGCTCCCTCCGCACACAGCAACGCGCGAAATTCGCTTCTTTGGTTCGCCAGTATATCGAAGGGTTTTTGTCTTCAGGCAGTTCTTTATCTCTTCCAGAAACTGAGAAAGTGGAAGAGGGTTCCCCAATTCACCGATAACTCCCTCTCCATACCTTCCATGATAATTGACCAGCGGGTACCGATCGTACGCCACTTCCTCGTACGGATGGGCAGCTTTCATGGCGCTGACCACCTGCTCAGCGTTCCAGGAATCGACAATCATCTCCAGCCGCACTTCCCGTGACGATTCAAGCTGGTTTTTTGTGCCGACTGCCGGGTTAGACTTGCTGTTTCCCCGAAATGTCCCTGTCCCCTCGGTCCGAAACGAACAGTTTTCATAATTTCCAATGACGCCGGCGCCTGCAGAGGCCATCGCCGAAGCAACCCGATCAACATGCTCCGCCGTAACAAAAGTTATTATCTTCTCTTGCACTTGATATGCTTTTCGTAGAAAATCGAGCTTCTGAAGATTCAGCGAAGTGGCCAGCGCAAAGCTCGTACCGCCGAACGTGAAATCCAGGTTGGTGTGAGCAGTAAACAAATTCATTTGATGGAGAATCATCTCGCGCAACACTGCTGCTGTCCCGCTTGTCGTCCTGACACTCTGGAGGGGCTTGAAGAGAAGGGGATGATGGCTGATAACAAGATTTACCTTCTTTTCTACTGCTTCTTTCACGATATCGCCAGTCACGTCGAGAGTCACCAAGATGCCTTTAACCGTAGCATGCGGATCGCCGATCTGCAGGCCAACGTTATCTCGTTCCCACGCTACCTGTTTTGGAGCCCATCGCTCGACGATATCCTGAATATCACGGACGATCATGAAAAGTGCGGCCGTCCTACAAAAAAAGTGTCCCGCTGGTGGGCGGGACACTTGGTGTCGCTATACAAAATATGCTCGAGGGAAAATTCGTTTTCGTATGGGAAGGTTCATTGGTGCCATGAACTAGTGCTTGTTCTTGACTGCCTCACTAATATAGGCAATACACATTTGAGAAGCAAGGGATCCGAACTTTGTTTATGAGTTCTGAAAATCGATTCGATCGAGATTGAGATCACGGAGCTTTGTGATTTCCTTTTCGATAACACGAATATTCGCATCGAGGGAGGCAACCATTGTTTTTTCTTCTGTAGAGAGGTTATGTTTCTTGAGGATATCTGTACTTATCTTCATAGCGGCAAGTGGATTGTTGAATTCGTGGCACACGGTGACAATAAGTTCTTTAACGGCGTCTGCCTTCCTCCGAGCAATCAGGTCGCGTCTGAATTGATCAGCAGTCAACTTTTTCGATTTTGCTCGGTTGTAAATTTGAAATACAGTTTCGGGAAAACTGGCATTCATTACCTCCCCCTTTACCAGATAGTCTTCCACACGGTATTTGATTGCTTCGATAGCCAGCCGAAAGTCCTTTTCTGCGGACAGGAAGACAATCGGGATTTCGTTTCCTTTTTCGCGAATTGCGCGGGTTATTTCCAGGCCATTATGATCAGGAAGATTGTAGTCAAGAAGGACCAACTCGATTGAGGGGTTTGCCTCCAACTCCTCAAGCGCGGATTTCCCATCGGTCTTCCAAATAACACGAAAAGATACGTTCTTGTATTTTGCAAGGAGGTGATCTGCTACCTTTGTGAAGGCCGTGTCGTCATCGACGCAGAGGAGGGTGATAGAATTGTCAGTCATGCAATGATCGGATATGAGTATTAGCAGGAAAATAATAGCATTTCATTGACAGAGTTGCAAATAAGAACTAGCTGAATCTAGCTAAGGAGTAGTCAGTTCACATCGTAACTGGGTTGATTTTATACATTTCTTTCGATATAATCGAGTGCACTGGAATAGTCAAGTTTTGAACAATTAGTGGCGACTCCCCAGACCAAATTTGGAGCGGAATATGGCCGACAAAAGCAAGATACTCGTGGTGGATGATGAAGAATCATTGCGCACGGTGTTGAGTGGGGAACTAACGGGCGAAGGGTATGACGTCCGTACAGCTTCGGATGGGGACGAAGCAATTGCGGAGGTGAAGAAAGACTCGTTTGACCTTTTGCTTCTTGATATCAAGATGCCGCGGGTCGATGGATTTGAAGTGTTGAAATTTGTCAAGGAAAAGAACCCCGAGACCAAAGTCGTAATGCTCACGGCATTTGCGGATCTCAAGAATGCGATTGAAGCGAAAAAGTTGGGAGCTGAAGACTTCGTCAGTAAGCCGTATGATCTCGTGGATCTCCTGACAACGATAGAAAGGGTTCTGCATGAATAATGATCCGATTCTAAGACTGACTGGTCTCCGCTAAGGTATGTCCCGCAAGTTCAACCTTCTGATTGTTGATGATGAGGAGTCTCTCAGAACACTTTTGGAGAGTGAACTTGAGGAATCAGAAGAATTCGCTGTTGACACCGCCGCGGATGGAGGGGAAGCGATCAATGCTATCCAGGCGAAGGTGTATGATCTCGTGTTGCTGGATATCCGCATGCCTCGGGTGAATGGCATAGAGGTATTGAAGTTTGTCCAGGAGTACTCTCCCACCACGCAAGTTATTATTCTCACCAACTACGCCGATGTAAAAACGGCGATCCAGACGATCAAAATGGGGGCGTACGACTTCCTTGCTAAGCCGTACGACATTGATGAGCTTTACAACACCATACATCGTGCAATAGAGCGGCGCCAGCTCTTCATTGACAACAAACTAATGAAGAATGAGCTTTCGAGAAAGGCAGGAAGCCCTGAACTTATCGGACAGAGCCCTTCCTTTCTGAAGCTGATCGAAAGCGCAACACGCGTAGCGGCGAGCGATTCATTTGTTCTTATTCAAGGTGCATCCGGAACCGGCAAGGAACTCATTGCAAATCTGATTCATCGTCGAAGTCCGAGGAGCAATCGCCCTTTTGTTGCCTTGAACTGCGCATCGATTCCCGACTCACTTTTGGAGAGCGAACTATTCGGTCACGAAAAGGGAGCATTCACCAACGCAATCAATACAAAGCAGGGGTTGGTTGAGGTCGCAAATGGTGGGACCCTCTTCTTAGACGAGGTCGGTGATATCAGTCCGTCCATCCAGCCGAAGTTATTGAGGTTTCTTGAAACCGGAGAATTTCGACGGGTTGGCGGAACCAATCTTCTTTCGGTGGATGTGCGAATCGTAACTGCGACCAACAAAGATCTTCGGGAAGAAGTGGGCGCGGGGAGATTCCGCGAAGATCTACTGTATCGACTGAACGTCTTTACGCTCTTCGTTCCTACTCTCGCGGAACGAAAAGATGATATCCCTGTTCTTGCGGAATACTTTCTCCAGAGAAAGTCCAAAACGAAGAATCCCAAAAAATTGACAGCCCAAGCTCTCTCTCTATTGATGTCTTATGACTGGCCGGGAAACGTCCGCGAGTTGGAACATGTTCTTGAGGGTGCACTCATTCTCTCCAGCGGGGATTATATCGAGGAAGCCGATCTCTCAATGTACTTCCAGCGGCTTGGAACTATTGGAGGGGAAGCGAGCAGTGAGGATTCCGGGAGTATTTCGCTCGATGATCTCGAAAAAGTTCATATCGAACGGGTTTTGCGAGATCAAGACTACAATCGATCAAAATCCGCAGAGATTTTAGGGATCAGCATCAAGACCCTTTATCTCAAAATAAAGAAATACGGGTTACCGGTTCCTGATTAGTTTTTTTGAGAGAAGCGAAACTTTCTTGAGCGAACACAGTATAACGAACTGACCAGTAACATCTCTCTAATTCCCTCCGAGAGCCGGTAGGTCTGACCAACTTGCCGGCTTTCTTTGTTGCTCAACTCGCTCCCGCCGTCATCTTGACTTTCAGGCTTTATTTGCATTCATTCTAGAAGAATTCCTCGTTTTTTAGCCCTGTGTTGCTTTTCGTAGACAGGGCTTTTCCCTTAGTATGCTCATCCAAAGGTTTTTCGAATGGCAAAGTTTCAAGGAGTCGATTATTTGAATATAGATTCTCTTCTTTCGGAGGAAGAAATTCTGGTCCGAAACACTGTAAGAGAATTCGTCGACGACGAAGTGCTCCCCATAATTGAGAAACATAATCGCGCAGGAACCTTCCCGATAGAACTCGCCCCGAAAATGGGTGAGTTAGGGTTGATGGGAGCGACTCTCCCCGAAGAATATGGTTGTGCTGGTCTCAACAATGTTTCTTACGGCCTCATGATGCAAGAACTCGAGCGAGGAGATAGCGGAGTGCGAAGCTTTGCGTCGGTTCAGAGTGGACTCGTCATGTATCCCATCTTCGCGTTCGGATCGCCGGTGCAAAAAGAGCAATGGCTTTCAAAGCTTGCAAAGGCTGAAAAGATCGGTTGCTTCGGCCTCACTGAACCCGATTTCGGCTCGAATCCTGGAGGGATGATCACACGTGCCGAGGAAACTTCTGACGGATATATCCTCAACGGCGCAAAAATGTGGATTACCAACGGAACAATTGCGGATGTTGCCGTTGTTTGGGCGAAGCTCAACGGCAAGGTAAACGGCTTTCTCGTCGAAAAGGGGACTGCCGGTTTTACTGCACCGGAGATGAAGGGGAAACACTCTCTTCGAGCGTCGATCACTTCGGAGTTGATCTTCCAGGACGTGCACGTACCGAGGGAAAATCGCCTTCCCGGTGGGGATGGACTTCGATTGCCTCTTAGTTGTCTCAGCCAGGCTCGATATGGCATTGCATGGGGAGCCATCGGTGCTGCTATGGCATGCTATGATTCGGCTCTGAATTATGCCAAAACTCGTATCCAGTTCGACAAA
This sequence comes from Bacteroidota bacterium, assembly GCA_036397975.1. Lineage (GTDB taxonomy): Bacteria > Bacteroidota > Ignavibacteria > UBA10030 > UBA6906 > SZUA-287. Next base: position 27,092 of record DASWHW010000050.1, on the reverse strand, counting down.
CCAATTGGTTCCTTTCAGCTCACCCAGGCTAAACTTGTCCACATGTTGACCGAAATAACGAAGGGACAGCTCGTGAGCCTGCAGCTGGGAAGGCTGAAAGATGCGGGGAAAGTCCGCTTCCAACAAATCTCCTTTGCGAAAAGGAACAACGTCTTCCACGCTCTTGAAATTGCACGCGAGGCGCGTTCAATACTTGGAGCCAACGGAATTCTGGACGAATACCCTGTCATGCGCCACGCGGCAAACCTGGAATCGGTTCTCACATACGAGGGAACTCATGAAATGCATACGCTCATCCTGGGCGAAGATATCACTGGAATAGCTGCCTTCGAATAATTTTCCAACAAGTCCCAAGCCCAGTGCCGAAAAAGAAAATACTTGGTGAGGCTCTTACCTTCGACGACGTCCTGCTCGTCCCTGCAAAATCTGCTGTTCTTCCGCGTGACGTGGATATCCGAACACGGCTCACGCATACGATCACGCTGAATATTCCTCTGATCAGTGCCGCGATGGACTCTGTCACCGAGTCCGACATGGCGGTTGCAATGGCCCGTGAGGGTGGCATCGGCGTTTTGCATAAGAACATGACGATACAACGGCAAGTTGAAGAGGTAGACCGGGTGAAGAGATCGGAAAGCGGAATGATCTTGAATCCAGTGACGGCAAATGCCAATCAACTCGTCGACGATGTTTTGAAGCTCATGGTGAAATACAAGATTTCGGGAATCCCTGTCGTTGATGAAAACGGAAAGTTGATCGGGATCATTACGAACCGTGATCTCCGGTTCGAACCCGATCGCGAGCAATCGGTTGAGGAAATCATGACGAAGGAAAATCTCGTCACCGCTCCACTTGGTACAAAGTTGGAGCAAGCCGAAAAAATTCTCCAGAAACACAAAATTGAGAAACTTCCTGTTGTCGACAAGAACGGAGTACTCCGTGGACTTATTACCTTCAAAGATATTCAGAAGAAAAAGAAACATCCGTATGCCTGCAAAGATGAACACGGACGCCTTCGCGTCGGTGCTGCAATCGGTGTAACGGCTGATACGCTCGAACGCGCGGACGCCCTCATCCGCGCCGAAGTGGATTTTCTTATCATCGACACGGCTCACGGGCATTCGCGGGGAGTTATCGAGATGGTGAAGAGAGTCCGGAAAAAATTCTCCCGACTTGAACTCATTGCAGGGAATGTCGGTACCGAAGTGGGTGCGCGTGACCTGATCCGGGCGGGCGTCGATGCAATCAAAGTTGGAATCGGTCCTGGCTCGATCTGTACCACGCGTGTTGTTACCGGGGTTGGGGTTCCTCAAATCACTGCAATCATGGATTGCGCAAAAGCAACTTCCAGAAATAATATTCCTCTGATCGCCGATGGTGGTATCAAACAAACAGGAGATATCGCGAAAGCAATTGCCGCCGGTGCGGATTCCGTGATGATCGGAGGTCTTTTTGCAGGAGTCGATGAAAGCCCTGGTGAAAAGGTGCTCTATGAGGGGAGAAGCTACAAAGTGTACAGAGGGATGGGCTCGGTCGAAGCAATGAGAAGCGGCAGCAAGGATCGGTATTTTCAGGATGCGGAGGAGGACATTCAGAAACTTGTCCCCGAGGGAATTGAGGGGCGCGTTCCATACAAGGGACCGCTCGGCGATACAGCATTCCAAATGGTGGGTGGGTTGCGGGCAGCGATGGGATATTGCGGGGCAAGAACGATCAGTGAATTACGATCGCACGGTCGTTTCATGAAAATGAGCGGCGCGGGATTATCGGAAAGTCACCCCCATGATATTTCGATCACTAAAGAAGCTCCGAACTATCACCTCTAGCCAATGGAGCAATGAGATCACGCCGTACCACCGCCCTTCGAAAGGAATTATCACGACTTCGGCTGGATGCTCTTCTGGTGACCTCACTCCGGAATATTCGCTACCTGACAGGCTTCACCGGTTCCAATGCACTATGTATCGTTACCACGAAGGGCCAGTACTTTGTCACCGACCCGAGATATGCCATTCAGTCTCGGGCTGAGGTCAGAGGATGGAAGCGATTCATCACTGCCGATTCGCTGGCTGGGGAGGCCGTTCGGCAAAAACTTCTTGCCCGTTGTCGGCGACTTGGATTTGAGAGTTCCCATCTTGACTATGCGCGCTATCGATCATACAAACGTCAGTTCGGTGAACAAGCGCTGATTGCGACTGAGGGGATTGTCGAGCAATTGGGCATCGCCAAATCCGTGTCGGAGATCGCCCGCATAAGAAGTGCAGTTGCGATCACAGAACGCGTTTTCAAAGAGATCCTCAAATTGATCCGACCAGGAGTGAGCGAGCTCGACCTCTCCGCAGAGATCTCGTACCGTCAACGGCGGTATGGGGCGGAAAAGGATGCGTTTGATCCCATCGTGGCCAGCGGTATTCGGAGTGCGTTGCCACATGCGCGGGCTTCAAGGAAAAAGGTAAAAGCCGGGGAGGGAATTATTCTCGACTTTGGTTGCGTGGTTGAGGGATATCATTCCGATCTTACGCGAACAGTATTCGTCGAAAACGTTTCTCGCAAGATGAAAGAGATCTACAACCTCGTTCGCAAGGCCCAGGAACACGCGATCCACGCCACGCGATCGAACATGGAGGCGAGGGAACTGGACGCGGTAGCGCGGGAGACAATCAACAATGGCGGATGGGGGCGACACTTCGTCCATTCCCTTGGACACGGCCTTGGCCTGGATGTTCACGAGGCGCCCCGCGTATCATTGCTCAGCCGGGATACGTTAGTGCAGGGGTGCGTTATCACAATTGAACCTGGGGTGTACGTCCCGAATCTTGGTGGAGTGAGAATTGAGGATGATGTTGTTGTTACGAAGCGAGGTTGCGATGTTCTTACTCGTTCCTCGAAAGAATTAATCATACTCTAACTTTTTTCGACTGTGCAAACACCCGAATCCCGCCGCGTTCTGGTCATAGCATATTACTTTCCACCACTCGGTTTGAGCGGTGTTCAGCGTACGCTTAAGTTTGTGAAGTACCTTCCACAGTTTGGTTGGAAACCGACAGTTCTTACCGTTGATCCGATAGGATATGTCGCTCATGACGAGTCGCTGCTGGAAGATCTTACGTCACGTGATGTTCGCATTGCCAGAACAGCGGCGGCGGGACCTGGCAAACTCTTTGCAAAGAAAGAGGTCAAACTGCCATCTGAACGCACACGGAAGTTCCTGAGCAGAGTGAGCGATACGCTCTTCATCCCAGACAACAAGATCGGTTGGAAGCATCAGGCCGTGGCAAAAGGAATGGAACTGCATGGTGAAACACCGTTTGACCTTCTCTTTGCAACGGCTCCGCCTTTCACCGATTTTCTCATCGGTCAGGTGCTAAAAAAATACACATCGCTTCCATTGGTTTTTGACTATCGTGATCCGTGGATTGAGTATCCTTTTAAGTTTTATCCGACGCCACTTCACAAATGGAGAAATATTGTCCTGGAACGCCGCGCGCTTCGTGCAAGCAGCCATGTCGTCACCACCAATCGACGGGTCAAGGAGCTTCTCATCCAGCGACATCAGTTCCTCACCCATCACGATATCGACATTATTCCCCAGGGATTTGATCCGGAGGATTTCGCCTCGTTAACGAAACCGGCAAAAAGGGAACCCGGAAAGATGAGAATAACATATGCCGGTATCTTTTGGGAGGATCGCGTTCCGGACTACTTCCTTCAGGCCTTACATGATGTTTTCATCGAGCGCGAAGATATTCGTGGGAACATAGAGGCTCGATTCATCGGACATTTTCGCGACGAGAATATGGATCGTGTTCGTGAGCTTCAATTGGAAGAAGCCGTGATCGTCGCGGGGTATCTTTCTCACCGTGCATGTGTGCAAGAATTGATTGATTCGGATGTCCTCTGGATGATTGTCGGTGACGACCTCGGCTCGCCGGGAAAAGTGTACGAATATATCGGTGCAGGGAAACCAATTCTGGGATGCGTTCCGGATGGTTTTCTCAAAACCACCATTCTCGAGGCAGGAGGTGTGGTTGTTGCGCCGAAAGATGTGCACGGAATAAAACAAGCGATCATAGAGTTGTATGACAAGTTTCAGAAAAGAAAGCTCGAATATCCCTCAAAAGACGTCATAGATCGGTACAACCGAATTCAGCTCACTGGAAATCTTGTAAAGTTGTTTGAATCTCTCATGGATCACTGAATGAATGTCCTTGTCATCGGTTCTGGCGGACGAGAACATGCACTCGTGTGGAAGATCCGTCAGAGTTCCCTAGTGGAAAAAGTCTACTGTGCTCCGGGGAATGCAGGCATCTCGAAGATCGCAGAGTGTATTCCGATCAAACCGACAGACATCGAAGCTCTCCTCGGTTTCGTTCAAGAGAAGGATATTTACCTGACTGTGGTTGGTCCAGAACAACCTCTCGCCGAAGGAATTGTCGATAGGTTCCGTTCAACGGGGCAAATGATCTTTGGTCCGACGAGAGAAGCGGCCGAACTGGAGTGGAGCAAAGGGTTTGCCAAGAACTTCATGAAGCGACATGGCATTCCGACCGCCGGGTATGAAGTGTTTGAGTTCAGTAAGAAGCGTGCAGCGAAAGACTATCTAGATTCGATCAACGGCCTGTGCGTCCTTAAGGCGGATGGCTTGGCTGCCGGTAAAGGAGTTGTTATTTGTCGAGAGACGAACGAAGCGACGCGAATCCTTGATACAATGTTTGACGGGTCCTCATTTGGGGAAGCAGGGAAGTCGGTTGTGATCGAGGAATTCATGGAAGGCGAAGAGGCTTCTATTTTTGTACTGACCGACGGTCAGCACTACGTGACTCTGGCGCCGGCCCAAGATCATAAGCGCGTGTTTGATAATGATGAGGGAAAAAACACGGGAGGCATGGGTGCGCACGCGCCAGCACCCGTCGTTACGGCAAAATTGCTCGCAGTAATTCAGAACCAAATAATTGAACCCACCATCCATGGGATGAGGGAAGAAGAACGGCTGTACACCGGCTGTTTGTATGTTGGTATCATGGTAACCTCCGAAGGTCCGAAAGTCGTTGAGTACAACTGTCGCTTTGGCGATCCTGAAACGCAGGTGGTTCTCCCTCTACTCAATGGAGATTTGGTTGATTTGCTTCTCAAGACTTGTAAGGGGACGCTGGGGCACAATTTGGCAATGGACATTGAAGGAGCGGCTGTCTGTGTAGTAGCTGCATCTGGTGGCTATCCCGACCGGTATGAAACTGGCAAGCAGATTACCGGTGTTGATGAAGCTGAGATGCTCAGTCAGGTGTTTCACGCCGGAACAAGACTGGAAAACGGGCACCTTGTGTCCGACGGAGGGCGCGTTCTCGGCGTCACTTCCATTGACGGAGACGGAAATCTGAAAGAAGCGGTGAGCAAGGTTTATGAAGCTATTTCCAGAATTCAATTCGACGGCATGCATTATCGGCGGGACATTGCGAGGAGGGCGATTGGTTGACCATCAAAACCGAGGACTGTTTTTTTTTGAAAAATACGGCCGCGAGCTTATTTTTATTTAGCCTTTGAAAGGACGAAACTCGCGTGAACATCTTAGTAACCGGCGGAGCCGGATTTATCGGTTCGCACATTGTTGACGCGTACATTGCAGCAGGCCATCGCGTTGTCATCGCCGATGATCTTAGTACAGGACTGCGGGAGAACCTGAACCCGTCGGCACAATTCGTGGAGCTGGACATCCGAGATGACCGGTCTGTCGAAGATCTTTTCAAAAGCGAGCAGTTTGATGTCCTCAATCATCAGGCCGCACAAATGGATGTCCGACGGTCGGTCACCGATCCTGCATTTGATGCATCAGTAAACGTTATTGGCATGTTGCATTTGCTGGAGTGCTGCGTACGCTATGGCGTGCGCAAGGTTGTTTTTGCTTCCAGCGGAGGAGCGATTTACGGAGAGCAGGAATATTTCCCCGCCGATGAAAAGCATCCTCTCCACCCGATTTCCCCCTACGGCGTTGCAAAACTGACAACAGAGAACTACCTACACTACTACGATGTGGTCCATCAGATAAAGTCGGTGTGTCTGCGTTATGGAAATGTGTACGGGCCCCGACAAAACCCAAAGGGTGAAGCTGGCGTTATTGCAATTTTTGCATCGAAAATGCTTGGGGGTGAAGAACCCATCGTGAATGGAGATGGCTCTCAGACACGAGACTACGTATTCATTGCCGATGTGGTACAAGCGAACGTTCTCGCCCTCGGTTGTTCAACGAGTGATGCGTTTAATGTAGGGACGGGGATCGAAACGAATGTCAACGAATTGTTCCAGCATGTGAAGAAGCTCACCAGGTCACCCGCAGGGGAAGAGCATGGTCCTGCGAAAGCAGGAGAGCAGCGGAGAAGCGTGTTGAGCAACGAGAAAATTGCAAGTCAACTTGGATGGAAGCAGAGCGTTTCCTTGTCCGATGGTCTCGCAAAGACAGTCGAATTCTTCCGGACACCGAGGGGGAATGGCTAAGCGAACACTCGATATCGAAAAACTGTTTGAAGGGGATCGGCTCGCGATCTCCCGTGCGATTTCATCGGTCGAGAACGAATCACCTGAATCGCAGGCGTTGTTGCAACAAGTATTTTCACGGACGGGTTGGGCTTATCGGATAGGGATTACCGGACCTCCCGGTGCAGGCAAGAGCACCATCACCAATAAACTCGCTCAACTTTATCGAGAGGAGGGGCTCAATGTCGGCATTATTGCGGTTGATCCGACAAGCCCCTTCAGCGGTGGTGCGCTTCTCGGGGACCGAGTCCGGATGACGGATGTGGAGTTGGATAACGGAGTATTCATTCGAAGCATGGCGTCCCGCGGGAGTCTCGGTGGTTTGAGCAAAAAAGCAATCGAAGCGGTTGATGTCCTTGATGCTGCGGGGAAGAACATCGTCATTATGGAAACAGTTGGCGTCGGACAATCCGAACTGGATATTGCCGGTGCGGCAGATACGACCATCGTTGTTCTGGTTCCTGAATCCGGCGACTCTATCCAGGCGATGAAGGCCGGGTTAATGGAGATCGCGGATTTCTTTGTTCTGAACAAGGCAGATCGGGCGGGAGCCGAGCAAGCCGTGATGTCCATAAAAATGATTCTTTCATTCAAGGAACAATCCGAGTGGTCCTCCGATGTGCTAAAGGTTGTCGCGAGTGAAGGAAAGGGAATCGAATCCATTGCCGATAAGATCCGCCAACACAGAGAATTCCTCTCGCGGAATGAACGCCTTACCAAAAAGCGGCAAAAAAGACTTGAGGATCGAATTCGTACTCTCGTGGCGGACCGCCTCAAAGTTGATTTTTGGGATCACGCAAGAAGCAATCTTTTGGAGACGAAGATTGCTGAAGTGATGAAGTTCAGCATCACTCCATATGATGTTGCTGAGGAATTAATAGAACACTTTCGTACAATGTAATATACCTGCGGACCGGAATCGACGGCACGCGTCAATCTTAGGAGAATTTCTATGGGTACAGACACCACCGCACCGGAAAGTCTTGTGTTTGAAATGACCGAAAGTCAGAAGGCGGTCGAAGAACTTGCACGCAATTTTGCTGAAAAAGAAATGCGTCCAACGGTTATGCAATTCGACGAGTCACAGGAATTTCCGGCAGCGATTGTCCAAAAACTTGCAGCTCTCGGATTTTTGGGAATTACATGGCCGGAAGAACTTGAGGGCGCAGGGCTTACGGACCTCGAAAGCATAGTGATTATTGAGGAGATTGCCAAAGTCGATCCATCTGTTGCTCTCACCGTTGCGTCACACAACAGCCTCTGCACTGGCCACATAATGGCATTTGCCAGCGAGGAACAGAAGAAGAAATATGTTCCGGACTTGGCGTCCGGCAGAAAGTTGGGGGCGTGGGGATTAACGGAACCGGGATCGGGTAGTGACTCCGGCGCTATGAAAACTTTTGCCAAGCGCGATGGCAAGGACTGGATCATCGATGGGGGCAAGACATTTATTACGCAAGGCTCTGTTGGGTCGACGTATGTGGTGATGGCAATGACCGATCGCGATAAAGGAAAGTCAAGCATCTCTGCTTTCATTCTCGAAAAGGGGATGAAAGGTTTCACTATCGGGAAAAAGGAAAACAAGCTGGGCATGCGTTGTAGCGACACCGCCACGCTGATCTTTGAGAACGTCAGAGTGCCAGGCGAGAATCTTATCGGCGAGGTGGGAGATGGATTTAAGCAGGCTTTGGCAGTTCTTGATGGAGGGAGAGTTGGTATTGCGGCTCTTTCTGTGGGTATTGCCCAAGGCGCATTAGACGCCAGCCTCAAATATGCACGCGAGAGAATACAATTTGGAAGGTCACTCAGCGAATTCCAAGCAATTCAATGGAAACTTGCTGATATGGCCACGGAAATCGATGCGGCACGTTTGCTTACGCAGAAAGCAGCATGGCTGAAAACCACAGGCAAAGATATCAATCTTGTGGCGGCACAGGCAAAGTACTTTGCGAGCGAGGCAGCTGTTCGCGCAACGAATGATGCCATACAGATTCATGGAGGCTATGGTTTTATCAAGGAGTTTCCTGTAGAAAAGCTCTATCGGGATGTGAAACTCATGACCATTGGTGAAGGTACCTCCGAAGTCCAGAAAATGGTCATCGCCAGAAATTTACTCCTCGATTAGAACAAGAACAACCGCTATCCTATGACTCTTATCGGTTCAAAGATTCAAAAGACCGCTGCATTCGAGAAAAATCAGGAACGTCTTTCTGAAATGGTGGAACATCTCCGCAGTACGGGTAAGCACACCAAACTGGGAGGCGGAAAGGAACGGATAGAAAAGCTTCACAAGCAGAAAAAGCTTGGAGCACGTGAGAGAATCGAAAAGTTGATTGATCCAGGAAGCAGTTTTGTTGAAGTTGGTCTCTTTGCAGGATATGAAATGTACGAGGAAGAAGGAGGGGCGCCTTCATCGGGGACGGTATTTGGGATTGGGATCGTCCATGGACGTGAAGTAGTTATTGTCGCAAATGACGCTACTGTGAAGGCAGGGGCCTGGTTCCCAATTACCTGCAAGAAGAATCTTCGTGCGCAAGAGATCTCCATGGAGAACAGACTCCCTATTGTTTATCTCGTTGATTCCGCGGGAGTATTTCTTCCGTTGCAGAGCGAGATCTTTCCCGACAAAGAACATTTCGGTCGGATCTTCAGAAACAATGCGGTGATGAGTTCCATGGGGATCGTTCAAATCGCTGCGATCATGGGACCTTGCGTTGCGGGAGGTGCATATCTCCCCATTATGAGTGATGAATCACTTATTGTTGATGGAACGGGGAGTGTCTTTCTCGCAGGTTCATTTCTTGTGAAGGCCGCAATCGGCGAAGAGATCGAGAACGAGGAACTTGGCGGGGCAATGGTGCATTGCGAGATCAGCGGAGTGACCGATCATCGCATGGCCAACGATGATGAGTGTCTTGCAAAAATACGGAGTATCGTGAGCAAACTTGGCGCACGTCCCAAAGCCCTCTTTGACCGCGCGGAACCTATTCCACCGAAATTTTTCCCCGACGAAATCTATGGGCTTCTTCCCGTCGAGAGAACAAAGCCTTATGATATGTATCAAATCCTTGCTCGCATCATCGATGGCAGCGAGTTGGATGAGTACAAAGAAGGGTACGGAAAATCAGTTATTACTGGCTATGCAAGAATTGATGGATGGGCTGTTGGCATTGTAGCAAATCAGCGGTCGGTGGTAAAGACTAAGAAAGGGGAGATGCAGGTCGGAGGGGTGATCTACAGCGACAGCGCCGACAAAGCTGCCCGTTTTATTCTCAACTGCAATCAGAAGCGGATACCGCTGGTTTTCTTCCAGGATGTTACAGGTTTCATGGTGGGGAGCAGGGCGGAACAGGGAGGTATCATCAAAGACGGCGCGAAGATGGTAAACGCCGTCGCGAATAGCGTTGTCCCGAAGTTCACCTTCATCGTGGGAAATAGTTATGGTGCCGGAAACTACGCCATGTGTGGGAAGGCGTATGACCCTCGTTTGATTTACGCATGGCCCACAGCGCAAATAGCAGTGATGGGTGGAAAGCAAGCGAGCGAAACATTGCTGAGCATCAAAGTTCAACAAATGGAAAAAGGGGGAAAACACATTACGCCGGATGAACAGGCACGGCTTCTTGCCGACATCCAGGCGCGGTATGAACGGGAAACCAATCCATACTATGCCGCTGCACGGCTCTGGGTGGATGGCATCGTTGATCCGCTGGACACGCGCGCAATTGTCTCCCGTGGTATGGCGATGGCAGTCAACAATCCGGATATGGCTTCCTTCAATCCGGGTGTCATTCAAACGTGACGAACGAGTCGTGCACCAGGGAATAGCTGCTAGTTTGTTCTTGGTTCCGTTCTGCGTCAGCGTTCTTTTCGCGCAGGATTCGACGCGCGTCCCGAGGTTCGCCCCTCTGGATCCTATTCCAGAACTTGTCAGCTTCTTCGCTCCATTCTTTCTTCCAAAGCTGTTTAACGATGTTCAGAGTCTTCGGCTATACATTCAGGGGGAAGAATTCTCCGAGTTTCGGAGATCGTACGGAGACGACCGTTCGCTCGACGCGATCTTTTATCAGGCCGTTCGCCTAAGCTGGAATAACATTTACGAAGCACTTTTTATCTCGTTGATTGCGACCCTTGATCATCGAACCGTGGGGATTAATCTTCCGGTTATCGGCCCCCTTCTGTGGATTCCGCTGACGTCAGAATTCCAGGAAGAGTTCCAACGTCGTGTGCACGCTCTGCCGGGGCAACTCTATCATGATTCTCCGTCCGGGCCGGATGGAGATCGGGACAAACTCCAGCACTTCTTCGGCTCGGCCTTTGTAACGTATGTAAGTGAGCGACCGGAACAGGCGGAAGCGCTCGGCGCCTTTATCGAAGTCTGGGAGGAGCGAATTATTGTTGAAGGTGCATTGGACGATCGAGATATGCGAGCGAATAAACAAGGGCAGCTTTTTGGTGCTGCATTGCTGCAGGGCGGACCAACGCGTCCCTCGAGGTTTTTGGACGTTACAGTCCCTACCGCACAGCAAATTAGGCAAATAAGTGATTCTCTTGAGGTAATACGATGAAATCAGTGCTAGTGGTGGATGACGAAAAAGCTATTCGCGATTCATTGAAAATGATTCTCGAGTATGCCAAGTATCGTGTTACTTTTGCAGAGAACGGTCAGGCAGCGTTGACGAAGGTTGTTGAAGATACGTTCGACCTGGTTCTTCTTGACATCAAAATGGCCGGAATCGATGGCCTGAAGGTATTGGAAAAAATAAGGGAAATCCAGCCGGAACTTCCCGTGGTGATGATCTCCGGTCATGGAACGATCGAGACCGCGGTGGAGGCAACAAAACTCGGTGCGTATGACTTCCTGCCGAAGCCGTTGGACAGAGACAAGCTGCTTATTGTTACAAGGAACGCAATCGAAAGAAAGCAGCTTCTCTCGGAAAACAAAGAAATGCTGGAGAAGGTGCGTGGGCAAGGTGAGATTCTCGGTGAAAGTCCGAAGATAAAAGAAGTTCTTGCTCTCATCGGGAAGGTCGCTCAGACTGATGCAAAGGTGTTGATTACGGGTGAAAATGGAGTTGGGAAAGAACTAGTCGCTCGGGCCATTCATCGACAGAGCAAGAGAAACGGGAAGCCCCTCGTGGAGGTGAACTGTGCCGCGATTCCAAACGAACTCATTGAGTCTGAGTTGTTTGGCCATGAAAAGGGCTCATTTACCGGCGCAACCACACAGCGCGTTGGAAAATTTGAGCTTGCCGACGGGGGAATTATTTTTCTCGATGAGATTGGGGATATGAATCTTAAGGCGCAGGCGAAAGTCCTTCGCGTATTGGAAGAGGGCAAAGTAGAGCGGGTAGGGGGCAACAAGCAGATTTCGACTGACGTCCGCGTTCTTGCAGCAACGAATCATGATCTTCCAGTTGCCATCAAGGAAGGGAGATTCCGGGAGGATCTTTTCCATCGACTGAATGTTATTCCCATCGTCGTTCCTCCCCTGCGAGAGAGACGCGAGGATATTCCGTTGCTTGCGGTGTCATTCGCGGAGGGTATTTGTACCCAGTATGGAATGCGTCCTGTGAAGTTTACAGATGATGCGCTTCGGAAACTACAGGCTATGGATTGGAGTGGAAATGTACGCGAACTGCGGAATGTTGTGGAGCGCCTCGTCATTATGAATTCCAGTGCGATGATTGCGGCGTCGGAAATCGACCAGGGCCCTCTCGTTGGGAAAAGTAGTCCTGATGATCTTCTGAACATTGGCGGGACCTTCCAGGACTTTAAGGATCGGGCCGAAGCTGCTTATATCAAGAAACAGCTCGAGTCCCACAACTGGAATATCAGCAAGACCGCGGAGTCATTGGACATTCAGCGGAGTCATCTCTACAACAAGATGAAGAAGTTTGGGCTCAATCGAGAAGAGGACCGTTCCTGATTCTCATGGAAGGTTTTGAATGTATTTGTAGGCGGTTCCTGTGTTGAACAAAACAACAGTTTCCTCCGGACTCACCTTGCCAACCGCGACCAGTTGCCTCAGGGCCGCGAATGTTGCCCCTCCTTCGGGTGCGGCAAAGATCCCTTCGGCGCGCGCGATATCTCTTACCCCTTCCACGATCTCATCATCACTGACGGCAATGGCGGTTCCGTTGCTTTCCCGCACTGCCCGGAGTACAAGAAAATCTCCGATAGCTTTTGGCACGCGCAAACCGGATGCGAGTGTTTGGGCGTTGGGAAACGGTTTTGAAAATTCTTCTCCCTTTGTCCAGGCATCAATAATCGGGGCACAGCCTGAGGCCTGAACCGCAATCATGCGAGGCCGCCGGGCGTCCATCCACCCGAGTTTTTCCATTTCCGCGAATGCCTTCCACATGCCGATCATGCCGGTCCCGCCTCCCGTCGGGTACACAATGACATCCGGCAATTGCCAGTCAGACTGTTCGGCGATCTCATATCCCATCGTCTTCTTCCCTTCGACTCGATAAGGTTCTTTGAGGGTAGAAACGTCAAACCATCCCTCGTGGTCTTTTCGTTCCTGAACGATCCTTCCGCAGTCAGTGATGAGACCGTCTACGAGGGTGACGTGAGCGCCATAGTATTCGCATTCAATGCGGAAGATGTCCGGCGTGTCACGAGGCATGAACACATGTGCCTCAATGCCTGCTTTTGCGCAGTAGGCGCTGAGAGCGCCTCCGGCATTCCCCGCTGTGGGGATTGCACACTTTAGGACTCCGAGTTGCTTGGCCATCGAGACAGCCATGGCTAGACCGCGTGCCTTGAATGAGCCAGTTGGACAGAGAGATTCGTCTTTGATAAGAAGGTTGGAACACCCTATCAGTCTTCCGAGTCTCTCTGCATGGAGTAAGGGCGTCATCCCTTCCCCGAGGGAAATGATATTGTCGTCGCTCTCGACGGGAAGCATTTCCCTGTACCGCCACATTGATGGCGCCCGACCAACAAGAGAATCTCTGGAAATTTTTTTGGAGACGTCGTACACCGCGAGGAGAGGGAGGCGGCATTTGGGATTTGTGCAGAGATTCAGGAGAGTTCCTTTCTCGTACCGGGCACTGCAGTAGGAACATTCAAGATGAGAAAAATACGTCACGTATTCCCCGGGAGCGCTCGTTGACGTAGCACTTCATACATGACCAATGCCCCAGCGACGGATGCATTGAGTGATTCAATTCTCCCTTTCAGCGGAATGCGGACGAGAAAGTCGCACTGCTCGCGTACCAGTCTTCTGATACCCCGCCCTTCGCTGCCGATAACGATAGCAACGTGCCCTTTGTAATCTACCGCAGAAAAGAGTTGATCGGCGTTTGCGTCAAGTCCGGTCACCCAATAGCCATTTTCCTTGAGCTGCTTAATGGTTGTGGCAACGTTTGTTACTTCCGCAACGGGAACATAAGCTGTTGCGCCGGCGGATGCTTTCACCACCGTACTGTTGACGGATGCGGCGTGATGTTTTGGAATGACCACGCCGTGAACACCGGTGCAATCCGCCGATCGAATCAACGCACCGAGATTTTGCGGGTCCTCGATTTCATCCAGGATGAGAAGGAAGCCCGCTTCTTTTTTGCTTTTGACGGATTGGAGAATCGAGGCCAAATCGACCTGGGGGGTTGTTTCAACTATGGCAATGACGCCCTGCGTGGACGGATCATTTGTCAATGCGTGGAATTCTGTCTTTCCCACTTCGGAGGTTGACACTCGCTTTTGTGATGCGAGCGCCTTTATTTCATCGATCACCCGTCCATGAATTCCTGTGAGCAATACTATACGTTTGACCGATGCACTGGACTTGAGGGCCTCCAGAACGGGATTTCGTCCGCCGATGACGTTTTCCTTGGTGGTCATCCTTTTTCTTTAGTGATGGTGTTCGGAGCGTCAGCTGATTTTCCTTCTGTGGTACGTTTCTCTATCCACCATCCTACCAGGAAAATTCCAACGCCAATAAAAAAATACAACTCGAACCACGTATTGTTTCCCGCAAATGTCTGAGCCCAGCCAATAATCACGCAAGCGATACCAAGAGCTTCAAGGGATTTGGCAAGGAGTTTCATGGAGTGAGTGAGGTAAGTTTACTTCGGAATGATTTTTCATCGACTTTGAACTTGCAGTGGAAAGACCCATTCACATGGACAACCGGCACGGATTCTGTGTATTGGTCGAAAAGAGGTTCACCCGGACGGATGTATGTTATTGTCAGATGAAACGGATGATCCGCCCGAACCCTTTTAAGAACTACATGGGCTTCTTCGCAAAGTGAGCAGCCTTCCCTGGTGAAGAGCTCAACGGTGATCATGCGCCAGAGAGGGTAGGATTCTTCTTCTTCATGACACCAATGCCGACCGCCCCGACGAGAAAGAGAGCGGTTGCAATCAGCTGGGCCTCGGATAATCCAAAGAAGATTTTTGGTTGAAGTCGGAGAAACTCCACGCTGAAACGAAACAGCGCTGCAAGCATCAGGTAGAGCATAAAAAGCTGACCGTCAACGGTGAATCTTGGAGCAACCTTGCGAAGCACCATAAACCCGATGATCCCCAGGAGTAATTCGTACAATGGTGTCGGATGGAGCGGAGTGGTTTCATCGAACTTATTGTACGAGTGGCCAAGCGCATCCCTACCTGCCGGGATCACACGGAGTGAATCGTAGTGCCAGCGAGCGCCCTCCTCCGGGTTATGCTGAAAATACTCACTCAACATCGTCGTCGGCTTTGCTGTTCCTTTCGCATACAACACACCCCATGGGAGAGTAGTGGGTGAGCCGTAGTCGCCGTCTCCCGCCAGATGACAGCCAACCCGCCCGATGCCGTATGCAAGTATCAGTGCGATTCCCAGGGCGTCGAGAAAACGGCGATAGGGAATGTGCTTCTTCCGCACATACCAAATAATGACACCCATTCCGAGAACGAAGCCGCCGTACCATGTGAGGCCTCCCGGGGAAAAAGCGGTCAAGGGATCGGCCAGAAATTCATTCCAATTCTCAATTAAGTGAAGTAGTTTTGCTCCCAGTAAACCGAACACGACTGAGAGAAGTGTTATCGTGCTTGCCAGCTCAGGAGTGATGGAGCGTTTCTTGAGTTCTCCTGCGAGGATATAGTTCCCGCTCAGGAACGCGATCCCAAGCATCAACCCATAACTATAGATCTTGATCGGACCAATTTCAAAGAGAATCGGAATCATATCTATGCTCTATTGTCCTGCAATGGTTTTTCCTACAATTACTTCGACAAAGCGTTGACGTGGCTGCTTCAGCAATGTCGCTCCGCTCGTGTTGATCCGAACGCTAAACGTATTCCTTGTTCCGTCAAGAGACTCTATGATGATTTCGTACACTCCTTTGAGCGCATCATAATCTTTTCGAAACTGCGCGGGTCCGGTTGAAGGGAGGCTGAGTGGAGGGGCCTTCAAGCCGTGTAAACGATAGTGGATTGTGTGATCCTCAAGAGAATCCTCGACGGCGATTTCATATTGAAAGGCGGTGAAATGCTTTGTGGTTTCAAGTCGGAAAGCCACTCTAATCTTCTGATCCCGTTCATTCAAAAAAGGCTCAATGAGAAGCCGGTACTCTGCCTCCTGTGTCGGTTTTTTTTTCACTGTGAACCTGGTACCATGCTCGCGAAACAAGGGAAGGGGGTGAATTTACATGTCAAAATAGGTTGCCTCTTCTTGCTTGAAGACCTCCAGGATTTCCTTGGAAGATCCGAGGTCAAGAAGACGTTTCCGAAAATCTTCCTTATTCATCAGGCGGGAAATGCGACTGAGGAGTTTGATATGAGGGCCGACCATATTCTCTTTACCAACAAGGAGGAACACCAGGCGAACAGGTTTGGCGTCGAGCGATTGATAGTCGATGGGCTGTTCCGTCACTGCAAACGCGGCAACAATGTCGCTCACAGCTTCTGTCTTGCCATGAGGGATGGCGAAGCCGTTGCCGACGCCTGTGGACATGATCTTTTCGCGATCGAATATCGCCTGCCTCACCCGTTCCTTATCCTGCACACGGGAGGAGGTGGAGACGAGATCAATCATCGCGTTAATAATTTCTTCTTTGGTATTACCCTTTAAGCCCGTGACCACCAGTTGCTCGTTCAATATATCGCTGATCTTCATGTATTATCTACTCCTATGGTTCATCACGCCATCGAATGATTTTCTTCTCGTATTCGCTGGCAAGTTCATCTGCTGTCTTTTGATCTTTTGCTTCTGCACTGATGTGGAACAATGGCCGTTCTTTATCAGGGATCAGCAGTGCTGACGCACTTCCTTCACCGTTGCCAATATGGATCTTCACTCCATCCACCAGATCCCGCCGAAGTCCGTTAGAGTCATTCATGATGTGACGCATTACTTTTCCCTTGTGTTCCCACGAGCAGTTGACAGCGCGGCGGGTTGCAAAGAGTTTCGGGATTTCTCTATCAATTTCTCCAAGCCGTTTTCCGGTCTTCCCCATCATTTCGAGAATCTTTGCAACGGAGTACATCGCGTCTGTCGCAAAGAAAAAGTCTGTGAATATGAATCCCCCCTTGGTTCCTCCGACAAACTGGGCACTCTTTTTTGCCGCTTCTTCCATCATCGCGAGGTGGCTGTCGCGAGTGCGAATAACCTCGACATCGTGCTTCCGGGCAACGACATCAATTTCTCCCGAGGAAGTGATCGGGACGGCGACAGCACGAACATTTGGGTCCGTTCGCATATGCAGATCAGCCACAATGGTAAGTAGTCGGGCGCTGTCAATCTGTTCACCACGTTCATTTACCATATAGAGCTTCTCACCGCCTGCATCGATGAGACAGCCTACGTCGTACTTTAAAGAGGTAACAATGTGGGAGAGCTGTTGTAATGAGTAATCCCATTCATCCTTGTCCCGGGTAAGCTTTCGAGGGTCAAGGTGCGCATTGAGAGCAACCACCTGACACTCAAACGAACCGAGAATGATAGGGAAGATTGTCGATGCCACGCCATTGGAATAGTCGATGACGATCTTGAAAGCGCTCTTGTTGATAGTGGGGATATCAATCGACGAAAGAAATTTCTGCCGGTAAATTTCCGTCGTTCGTTCAGGGAACGAGATGGATCCTACCGATTCACGTGGGGCTCGTGGAAAATCCTCGCCAAGAAAGAGTCGCTCCACCGATTTTGTCTTCTTGGTCGGTAAATCCTTGCCGTCGGCATCGAAGAAGATGATATCGGTAAGAGTTTTGTCCGACGGAGAGCGACGCACATGAATACCACCGGCTTCACGGCCGCTGCTAAGTTCGTGTCGTAGAAGTGGGATGGAGATTGCGCGAAGATCAAACGTGTCCACTCCGGCGGAAATGAGACCGCAAATCAGTGCGCGGTTCATCATTCGGGAGACATTGTCCGAATCGCGACAAGTGACCACCGTCTTGCCGGTGCCAATGAACGCACCGTATGCAGCGCCGAGTTTTGCTCCAAATTCAGGGTTCATCTCAATGTTCGACAGTCCGGTAATCCTGGATTCCGTAAAGAGCTCTCTGAGCCATTTGTCTTCCCAGACCAGGCTGCGGGTAAGCACTGCCCCTTCTTCAACGACTTTCTCCGGCCATAGTTTGATGTTTGCGGAAAGCTTCGCCCTCCTCCCGATCCAGCACGAATCACTAATGAAGACGTTGTCCGCGATAACGGCCTTCTCGCCAATGGAGCATTTTGTTCCGATGACGTCGGACGTGAGTTCGGCATTGTGCCCAATAATCACGTCGTTCCATATGACGGAATTTGTAATATGAACGCCTTCACCAATGGAGCAATTGTCCCCGATGACGCAGTTAGAAAGATGAACCCTGTCGGCGATGGAACAGTTTTTTCCGATAAGCACCGTTCCAGAAATATGAACGTTGTCCTGTCCGATAGAAGTACCTTCACCGAGGTACAATGATCCCCTCTTCTCTCCGTCGAAATCAACGTGGGCTAAGCCCTGGAGCACATCGATGTGCGCTTCCTGATACTCGTTCAAATTTCCAACGTCGCGCCAATACCCATCTGCAACATAACCATACAGACCGGTATCTTGCCGCAGCAGGAGGGGGAAGAGGTCCTTACTGAAATCGAAATCCTCTTGATACGGAACCTTTTCAAGGACTTCTGGTTCGAGGATATATATGCCCGTGTTGATTGTATCGCTGAATACTTCGCCCCACGACGGCTTTTCGAGGAAGCGCGTAATCTTACCGTCTTCGTTTGTAATGACAACGCCGAATGCAAGCGGGTTCTTTGCGTGGGTGAGAACAATTGTTGCTTTCGCCTTTTTTTCCTCATGAGCGGCAATGGCTTTCGTAAGGTCAAAATCGGTGAGAACATCCCCACTGATAACGAGAATGCCCTCGTCCATGCTCTTTGTTGCGTTCCGAACGCTTCCCGCGGTTCCATAGTCAGCTTCTGCGCGCACATACCGCATAGACACCCCGAAGTTGCTGCCGTCGCCAAAGTGGCTGGTGATTACTTCAGGACTGTAGTAGAGGGTCGAAATCATATCCGCGATGCCGTGCTTCTTGAGAAGGGCGACGATGTGCTGCATCATGGGCTTGTTCGCCATCGGCACCATTGGCTTCGGAGTATTGCATGTAAGCGGACGCAACCGGGTGCCAAACCCACCGGCCATTATCACTGCTTTCATATGCGTTGTTCGGTTGGTGAGGGTGAAAGAGGAATTGAGGATTTCATTCAATCCGGCATCAAGATATAAAAAATCGAGCAAGAATTCAATGAAACGGTGCGGTACCCGCTGTGTTCACGCTACGAGTTCAACGCTTCATCGAGATCCGCAATAATGTCTTCGACATCCTCGATGCCAACGGAGATTCTGACAAGCCCATCGGTAACGCCGATACGTTTCCGTTCCTCCGGGGGAATTGCCGCATGCGTCATGCTTGCAGGGTGGGTGATGATGGATTCAACCCCTCCCAGGCTTTCAGCGAGGGCACAGATGCGGAGCCGCTTGAGGAACGAATTCGCAGCATCCATGCTTCCTAATTCAAACGAAATCATCCCGCCAAAACCTCGCATCTGCTTTTTTGCAAGCTCGTGCTGGGGATGATCAGGAAGCCCGGGGTAGTACACTTTAAGAATCCGGTTTTGTTTCTCAAGCCACTCCGCGACCAGTATCGCGTTCTCATTGTGCTGACGCATCCGGACGGCTAGCGTCTTCGTTCCCCGCATGCACAACCAGGCGTCAAAGGGACTCAGAATGGCGCCCACGGATTTTTGAAGAAACCGGAGTCTCTCCGCGATCCATGCCTCATTGGTTACAACGAAGCCGCCCAGCATGTCGCTGTGGCCATTCAGATATTTCGTCAGGCTGTGAACGACAACATCAAACCCGAAGGTAATTGGCTGCTGGAGATAGGGGGTCGCAAACGTATTGTCCACAACAGAAATCAACTTGTATTTTCGCGCCAACGCCGCCGCGCCAGCGAGATCAGTAATCTCCATGGTTGGATTCGTTGGTGTTTCGATGAACAACATCTTCGTGTGTGGCCAGATGGTCTTTTCGACTTCATTGAGATTGGTCGTGTCGACAAAAGAAAACTGCAGGCCGAATTCCTCCCATATCATTTTTGCAATACGGTACGTGCCGCCATAGACGTTCCTTGAGACGATAACGTGATCGCCCGGCTTGAGGAGGCGCATGATTGCATCCACTGCGGAAGTGCCAGAGGAGAATGCCATTCCCTCCCTTCCCCCTTCAAGGGATGCTATGTTTTGCTCGAGCGCTGTGCGTGTTGGGTTGGAAACGCGACTGTACTCGTAGCCCTTGTGTTTTCCCAACTCCTCCTGAACGTATGTCGAAGTAAGGAACACCGGCGTCATGATTGCGCCGGTGGTGGGTTCTGCCGGTTGCCCTGCGTGAATTGCTCTCGTCGAAAATCGCATCGGTTGCCTGGTGATGTAGTGGTAGGAAAAAATTACTAGTGCGAATCACTTTCCCATATACTCTATGACGTCGTAGCGTGTCAGAACGCTGTTTATTTTTTGATCCTCTTCCACGAGGACAGCAGCGTTCTTTTTAGTCGTCATAAGGCGAATGATATCTTCGATCTGGCTATCGATGTTCACCTGTGGAAAAGCCGGTCCCATAACAGTGCTGATGGGCGAATCCACAAGTGCGGGGCGCTCAAGAACGGCGCTCATCAGTTCGTTGTCGTGAACTGCGCCAACGGCTTTCCCTCGATCAAGAACCGGAAGCTGCGAGATGTCGTTTTCCTTGATCAGGTCCAAAGCCTTTCGCACGGTTGTGAGCGGATCGACAGAAACGAGTTTTCCTCTCCGCTTTTTCGACTCAAGCACATATCGTGCAGTCACTCTTTCGGGGGCGAGGAAACCATTCTCCTCCATCCAATCGTCATTGTAGATTTTGGAGAGATACCGCTCGCCAGTATCCGGGAGAAGAACCACTATGACTTCTCCCTCTTTGAACCGGTCGGCGACTTTCAACAATCCTGAGATCGCCGTTCCGCTCGAACCTCCTGCCAGGATTCCCTCCTCCCTGGTAATGCGACGCGCCATCAAGAATGACTCCTTGTCGGTCACTTCCACCACCTCATCGATATACTCGAAGTGAAGTGTTCCGGGAACATAGTCCTGACCGATGCCTTCGACCTTATAGGTTTTGAGAACGGGATTCATTTTTTTTGTGTAGAAGTATTCTCGCAGAGACGAACCCTTCGGATCAATGCCGATGACTTTGATAGCGGGGTTCTTTTCCTTGAGATACTTGCCCGCACCACTGATCGTGCCGCCGGTTCCGATGCCGCAGACAAAGCAATCGATTTTTCCGTCGGTTTGCTCCCAGATTTCCGGTCCGGTGGACAAGTAATGAGATTCCGGATTTCGAGGGTTGTAGTATTGATTTGCAAGAATTGAATTTGGCGTTTCGCGTACTACTTTTTTTGCCACTTCCGTGTAGCTTTCGGGGGATTCATGCGGGACAGCGGTTGGGGTCACAATCACTTCAGCGCCGAAGGAACGAAGCAAGCGAATTTTTTCCATGCTCATCTTATCCGGAAGCGTAAACACCGTCTTGTAGCCCCGAACCGCAGCAACAAGCGCCAATCCCATTCCTGTGTTCCCGGATGTTGATTCGACGATCGTCCCACCGGGCTTGAGCCGTCCATCTCGTTCGGCTTCATCAATAATCGAAACACCGATGCGGTCTTTGACCGACCCGCCGGGATTCAGATATTCGGCTTTCGCAAGGATCAGGCCTTTCGCATCGCCAATCACCTTTCGAAGTCTTATCAAAGGCGTTTTTCCGATTGCCTTGAGGATATCTTCAGCAAATTGAATTTTCGAAAGATCTCTTGCCATCAAAAACGATTCCTTGTTTTGTGCACTTAATTCCTATTGATAACGCTCGCCGCGTATCCAGCGCCGAAACCATTATCGATATTAACGACGGTAACGCCTGCAGCGCATGAGTTCAGCATGCCCAGCAGGGCAGCAATGCCGTTGAGGCTTGTTCCGTATCCGACAGACGTCGGGACGGCAATCACCGGAACAGAGGCGAGGCCACCGACAACGCTTGCGAGTGCGCCTTCCATGCCTGCAACAACGATGAGAACGTTTGCTGTCTTCAGCTTTTCGCTCTTCGTCAGAAGCCTGTGGATTCCTGCGACACCCACATCATAAAGACGATCTACCTGATTGCCCATCAGGCGGGCAGTTTCGCAAGCCTCTTCAGCCACCGGGATATCCGAGGTGCCGGCAGTTATGACGAGAATCGTTCCTTTGCCTTTCGGTCGAATGAGTTTTTCGTTTGCGGTGATAACCCTCCCAAGCTCATTATACTTCGAGGAGCGGACTCTTTTTCGAACGGCTTTGTAGTATGCGGGATTTGCCCGTGTTGCCAACAGTATGTTTCCATTGGCGACAATCTTCCGGGCAATTTCTGCAACCTGCTTTTCTGTTTTTCCTTCACAGAGAATGACTTCCGGAAAGCCCTGGCGGAGTTCTCGGTGATGGTCAATTGTTGCAAACCCCAATGATTCAGACATGTGGGAGGGAAGGGCTTCAAGGAGCGTCTCCTGACTGATTCTTCCCGTTCGAAAATCTTTAAGAAGTGTAGAGAGTTTGCTTCCCATGAATCGCTGCTGTGGAGATGGCGGACGTCAACACAATCGACCGGAACTTGTGGAGAGTGAAAGACGTGTCGAAAAGAGGAGGCGAACGGAGTAACGCTCGCGGGTCCGTTCACTGCTTCAGTGCGTTGCAAATATACTCGTTTTGCGATGGAGAAGCAAGGAACCATGAGCTTACGTCGAACTACTGTTTCTTGATTCTCCCTCCGATTTTCTTTATGTTTTTCCAATCCTCATCAGTGATTAACAGCCTCTCGCGTGTTCTCTTTTGCTTGTGTCGATCGTCTTCGGATATCTTCTCGGCTCTATTCCTTTTGCGTATCTCATTGTTTGGTGGAAGGCTCGGGTGGACATCAGAAAAGTGGGGAGTGGCAACGTTGGAACGCTGAACAGTTATGAAGTGACACGATCGCGTGCAGTGGGAGTGGCAGTTCTCATTCTTGATCTGGTGAAGGGAGTAGTCAGCGCGATGTTCCCTTTGTTCTTTTGGGGAAATGAATTTGCCGCCGCCGCCGCTGCAGGTGTTGGGGCGGTAATCGGGCATAATTTTCCCGTATGGTTGAAATGGAAGGGGGGGAGAGGGCTGGCAACAGCGGCCGGGGTAATGTTCGTGCTTGGGTGGCTCATTGTTGCCATGTGGGGTGTCCTCTGGGGATTGGGGTTTGCAATCTTTCGCAAGGTCAATCTCGGAAACGCCGTTGCCTCGATAGGTCTTCTCATCTTTTTCCTGATTTCACCCGCTTCATGGATGGAGGAGCTAATCTCCGTTCCGGCGCCGATCGGCGAGATTCGTTGGTTTGGGTTATTGTTTTTTTTGCCAATTCTTCTTCGGCTGATCGCACCAATTAAGGATCATTTTACAGTTTGATAAAAACAAATATTGAATCATAAGAGGAACGTATGCCTCAATCAAATACTCAAAAGCTTGATCATAAGGGTTTGGAGGAGATGGCCAGGCAAATACGCAGGGACATCATCAAAATGCTGATGATCTCCCAGTCCGGTCACTCTGGCGGTCCCTTGGGTCTGGCGGACATTTTTTCATCGATGTATTTCAATATACTCCGCCATGACCCAAAAAATCACAACTGGCCGGAACGCGACTACTTCTTTCTCTCTGCAGGGCATTTGGCGCCGGTGTGGTATGCGACTCTTGCCCGGGCAGGGTTCTTCCCTATTCAAGAGTTGGCAACACTTCGAAAAATAAACACGAGACTCCAGGGTCATCCTGCCCCCGCCTACACCCATGGCTTGCCCGGGGTGGAAATCGCATCAGGCTCGCTTGGTCAGGGAATGTCGATCGCAGTGGGTTGTGCCATCGGTCTACGATTGGACAAGAAACCGAACCGCGTCTATGTGCTTCATGGAGATGGAGAACTTGATGAAGGTCAGATATGGGAGGGAATGATGACCGCTGCCCATTACGGTCTGGATAATCTGACAGCGATCGTTGATCGGAACTTCTGCCAAATCGATAATCGCACAGACAAGGTGATGCAGATTGAACCTCTTGCCGACAAGTGGCGGTCGTTCGGGTGGAATGTCCTCGAATGCGACGGTCACAAGATTCCTGATTTCCTGGATGCGATTGGGAAGGCGAAGGAGCACAGGGGAAAACCATCAGTGGTAATCGCGAAGACATTTATGGGGCGGGGTGTCTCATTCATGGAAGATGATTACCGCTGGCATGGCCTGCCGCCAAACCTTGAGCAAGGGAAGAAAGCCCTCAGTGAATTAGACCCAACGGAATTCGGTGATTTTATTGAATTCGATTGGGAAAAGGAACTCATCACAGCAAAATAAGAAGGTAAGAAAATGAGTCTCATTCAAAGTAAAGGTGAAAAAGCAACGCGCCAGGGCTTCTCGGACGCGTTGATGGAACTTGGCGAGGAGAACCCGGATGTGGTAGTTCTTGGAGGAGATGTGAGTGGCTCCGTGAAAGTGGATGCATTTGCCAAAGCATATCCCGAACGGTTCTTTTCAGTCGGCGTGGCTGAAGCGGATATGATGGGAATCGCGGCAGGACTTGCGCTTGTCGGAAAAATTCCAATTGCCTCCGCGTACGGCGAATTTGCCGCAGGAAGACCATTCGATCAGATCCGGCAGTCAATTGCCTATAGTGAAATGCCGGTGAAGATTTGCGCGTCTCACAGCGGCATCACTGTCGGCCCGGATGGAGCAACGCATCAGTCCCTGGAAGACATGGCTTTGATGCGCGTCCTTCCCCACATGACCGTCATTTCGCCCTGCGATTATCTTGAAACAAAGCGGGCCGTTAAAGCGTCCTTAGGAATAACGAAAGGACCGGTGTACATGCGGTATTTTCGAGACAACACACCGATGTTCACCGATGAAACGACTCCGTTCGAAATTGGAAAAGCCAACACGTTGGTGGAAGGAAAGGACGTTACCGTGATCGCAGCAGGGCTGCAGGTATGGGAGGCTGTGCAGGCGGCGGAAGAACTCCTGATGGAAAAGATCTCCGTGCGCGTTTTGAACATGCACACAATCAAGCCGCTTGACAAAAAAGCGATTCTCAAGGCGGCGGAAGAAACCGGTGCGATCGTGACGGCGGAAGATCATCAGATTCATTGTGGGCTCGGCAGTGCAGTGGCAGAGTATCTAGCGCAAGCAATCCCGACGCCCCAGGAATTCGTCGCGGTGAACGATACGTTCGGCGAATCTGGCAACGGAAAGGATCTGATGAAGAAGTACGGGATTGATAAGGATGCGATTGTTGCGGCGGTCAAGCGGGTGATGAAGCGTAAGAAGTAGGAACCTCAATTGAAAATGAAACATATAGGGTTGCTAACCCTGGTCTTGATGCTTGTTGCTGGGGGAGCGTACATCGAGCATAAACTGGATGTTGCCGCATGGATCAGTGGATCGAAAAGCGAACAACCACCGGTAAATGAAATACCTGTTGTTCAGAATGTTGTGAAAGCCCAGGATCCCGGCAGGCCGTCCGATGATATATCCGCCTCCCGGCAAAATGCGATCACGAGAACCGTCGCAATCGCAAGTCCTGCAGTAGTTGGGATAAATGTCATAGAGGAACGAGTGGTGCGCCGATGGTCACCCTGGGGTGACGATCCATTCTTCAGGAATTTCTTTGGCGACCAGTCGTACACGCAACGAATTCCGAGTCTCGGATCCGGCTTCATCATTTCATCGGACGGATATATTCTGACGAATGATCATGTCGCCGGGAACGCGACAAAGATAACTGTGACGCTGACAAATGGTGAGAAGTATGATGCAAAGATCATCGGAAATGATCTGGTGACCGACATTGCCCTCTTGAAGATTGACGGTAAGAATCTCCCGTATCTGAAATTAGGAAACTCGGATGATGTAATCATCGGTGAATGGGTAATTGCGTTCGGCAATCCTTTTGGATTGTTTGATATTTCTGACAAACCTACCGTGACAGTTGGAGTGGTAAGTGCGACCGATATGAACCTTCGTGCCCAGGAGGGGAGAGTATATCGGGGCATGATTCAAACCGACGCGGCAATCAATTCAGGAAATAGCGGGGGACCGCTGCTCAACGCATTGGCCGAAGTGATCGGCGTGAATTCAGTGATCTATACACCCAACCAGGGGAGTATAGGACTTGGCTTTGCGATTCCCATTAATCGTGTTAAGGGTATTGTGGATGAGTTGCGGAAGAATGGCAAGATCGACCGCGATTATTTTACAGGGCTTGAAGTCGCTCCTGTCGATCGGCAGATTGCGCGATACTTTGGTCTTGACCGTACCGAGGGTGTTATCATCAGTGAGGTTCGGAAAGGGAGTCCCGGAGACAAAGGGGGATTCAAAGTGGGAGACATCATCTTTGAGGTCAACGGAGAAAAAATATCGGATCAAGGAACGTTGGTTGCCATCGTTAATGATGCGCGGACCGGCGACACGCTCCGCGTGAAGGTGATTCGAGAAAAAAAGATCATTGAACTGAATCTCAAGCTTCAGAAAAGGAATACCTAACAGTCCTTGGGAAAATCATGCCGATCCTCTCCAGCAGGCAAAGAGAGATCGGCATTCGTTTCAGCCAGCGAGGATTCAACTTGTTCAGGAGAGTGTGGCCGGATCGCGTATCTGTCACTTCGAAATCAACTCAGCGTTTTCTTTGCCGCGCGCTCCTCTTCGAGGTCTTCTTGTGTACATCCTCCCATTCACCAGCCTTTTGCTTCTTCAGTATTTCTTGATGCCGCGATCTTTTTTTCCTTGAGAAGTTTGCGCGCTTCCTCCGAAAGCGTTAATCGGTCGGGTTGATCCTGAACCGGTTGGCTCTTCTGTGCTTTCGAATGCTTCGTCTGCTTTCCGGAGCTTTGCATTCCCGGTCGGCGATAATATCGTCGTCCGGGAAACGTGATTGACATCCATTGATTTATTCCCCCTCTCACCACAATATTGTTCAGTGCACATTAGTGCACCATCAATGCAACGAAAAAACTGAACAGGAACTGGTTC
>DASWHW010000049.1:0-16408 GCA_036397975.1 Bacteroidota bacterium | reverse complement strand
AAATCCAACCCAAATGGGGCGATCTTGGGATACCGCAACAACAGTGAACCGAATCGATAACGTAATCAAGACCGCTCCAAAGATTACTTCGGAAAGAATTCCAAGAACAAACAGCCAGCGAGAACTGGCGCCGACCGGAGTGACTCTCATCCTCTCCAGATCTCTGGTTAGTTCGATGCGCGTTTGAGGATTCATGTATTTGCTCCTATTGTTTGGAAATCCAATCATGTGACAATCCGACACCGGTTGCTGCCTAACATCTGATTATACTGCCATTGTAGTCTGCAAAAACGTTCTTGCATGCTATACTGGCAATATAGCCTGCAAAAAGTGAAAGGGCAATAAGAGAGCGACGATGAATGAGGAAATATTACATAAACCAAACTCCCATGGGAGGGATTTCGTCTAACATCGGCACGGAAAAACAACAAGCCCGCAGGAGTTATCCTACGGGCTATGAGTTACCGGGCGTTGGTGAGAATTTTGGTTACTCCTTATGCTCTCTTTCAATGAACTTCCACCCGCCAACCATAGACGAAGTAACGCCCCGCCCTTCCACGTAGTCATGATAAAATACCAGGTACACATGCACCATGGAGAACACAATAAAAAACCACATCATCATGTGATGCCATTGGCGAACGGCAAAATCCCCGCCCATCAACGGCACGACCCAGGCAAACATCTGGGGCAGCCAGGAATGACTCATGGCGGCATACATGCCGAACCCGGTGACGCATTGGAAGAGGAAAGCAAGAAATGAAATGAAATAGGTTAAACCTGCAAGGGTGTTGTGCCCGACAGACTCCAGCGGCTTGACACGCGCCTGTAAAATATCCACAGCAAGCACATCCTTGATCTCTTTCCATTGCTTTTTCTTGAAAAGGATGAAGTTGCGCCAGTCAGAATACTTGTTGCCGACAAACCCCCAGTAAATCCTATACACGAAGTTGAAGAAGAATATAAATGCGGCAACGAAATGGATGAACCGGATGGTGCCAAACCAATAGCTGAAAGATGCTTCGCCGCTGGTTTGAAGCGCCAGCGGCCATCCGATGAAGTATCCTGTAATGCACAATGTGGTGACAGCGAGCGCGTTGATCCAGTGGTAGAATCGCACTGGCAACTGCCACACGTACACGCGAGTGATAAGTGTATTGTTCATAACAATCTCCTTTTAGTACACACCGCAAAGATGCAGAGGACATCCGGAAGATTCACAACACCTCTGCATCTTGTTTCTCGCTGCGGTGCCTTTCAGAACGTACTGATTTGGTGAACGTAGCGCCCTTTCTCGTCATACAAATGCACGGCGCATGCGATGCACGGATCGAACGAGTGAATTGTCCGAAGAATCTCGAGCGGCTGGTCCGGATTCTTCACCGGTGTGCCGATCAGAGACGCTTCATAGGCAGATCGTTGACCCTTGGCGTCGCGCGGCGAGGCATTCCATGTGCTTGGCACGACGAGCTGGTAGTTGTCGATTTTCTTGTCCTTAATGACAATCCAGTGAGCAAGGGCGCCGCGTGGTGCTTCACTTAAGCCGACTCCCTTCGCCTCGGATGGCCAGGTATCGGGCTCCCACTTATCTTTGTTGAACGTCCGCGTGTCGCCGTTCTTGATGTTGGCCAGGAGTTGATTGTAAAACTCCTTTGCCCAGCCGGCGATGAGTTTCGTCTCGAGTCCACGGGCCGCTGTCCGACCGAGCGTTGAGAAGAGAGCAGTCACGGGGACATCAAGTGCTTTGAGTGTACCGTTCACAATCTCCTGCACTTCCTTGTTTCCGGAGGCATAGGCGACCAGCATGCGGGAGAGAGGTCCAACCTCCATCGGATTTCCCTTCCAGCGGGGCGTCTTGAGCCAGCTGTATTTTTTCTCCACATCAAGATGTTCATAGGGCGGCTTCGGACCGGAGTACTTGAGTTTTGTCTCTCCATCCCAAGGATGCATTCCAGCCGCGTCGCCGCCGGAGTACTCGTACCAAGAATGCGCGATGTATTCCTCGATTTGCTGTGTGTCTTTCCCATCGACTTCATGAACCCTGCTCAGGTCGCGATTTAAGATAACGCCACGTGGGAATTTGAACTTCGATATGTCAGCGTAGCCGTTCGTCGGCAGATCGCCGTAGGACAGATAGTTGGAGAGTCCACCGCCGATGGCGCCCCAATCCTTATAGAATCCGGCAACTGCGAGCAAGTCCGGCAGGTATACATTGTCCACAAAATCCTGGGCTTGATCGAGCAGAGTAGCTACGTGTGCGAGCCGCTCTGCGTTGATGGCGTTCGCTTCTTCTGTATTGATGGAACATGGCGCTCCGCCAACAAGGTAGTTCGGATGTGGATTCTTACCGCCGAAGATGGTGTGTACTTTGACAATTTCCTTTTGCCACTCAAGTGCCTCGAGGTAATGCGCGACACCGAGAAGGTTCACTTCGGCAGGGAGCTTGTATGCAGCATGGCCCCAGTATCCATTCGCAAAGATTCCGAGCTGTCCGCTGTTCACAAATGCGGTGAGTTTCTTCTGCAGATCGCTGAAGTAATTCGGTGAACTTTTTGGCCAGTGTGAAATACTCTGGGCAATCTCCGACGTTTTCTTCGGGTCGGCTTTCAGAGCGCTTACGACGTCCACCCAATCGAGAGCGTGAAGATGATAGAAATGTACGACGTGGTCCTGCAGGTACTGGGCGCAGAACATCAAGTTGCGGATAAGTTCGGCGTTTGGAGGAACCGTAATGTCGAGTGCATCTTCAACCGTGCGAACCGACGCAAGCGCATGAACTGTTGTGCACACGCCGCAAGCACGTTCGGTAAATGCCCACGCGTCGCGCGGGTCGCGTCCCTTCAAAATGATTTCGAACCCACGTACCATTGTTCCGGAACTGAATGCGTCCACAATCCTGCCGTCTTTAATTTCCGCTTCGATGCGAAGGTGCCCTTCGATGCGGGTAATGGGATCAACGACGATGCGAGCCATTATGCGCCTCCTTTCGTTTCTGATTCATCACTGCTTTTGATTTCTTCCTGAATCAGCTTTCGTTTTTTGATGTTCGTGGAAATTGCGTGCGCGCCGATTCCCACAGCGGTGCCGATACCGACGACGACGCCAATTTTGTCGGCTGTTGTTTCAATTCCAAACCCGGGGAAGGACGCAAGGTGCTGATAGAACGGTCCGTTGTCCCAGAAGTTGGCTTCGCTGCAACCGATGCAGCCGTGCCCAGACTGAATCGGGAATGAAACGCCGTTATTCCACCGCATCGCACCACAGGCGTTATAGGTGACCGGACCGCGACAACCGACTTTGTAGAGGCAGTATCCGCGTCGCGCGTTCTCATCATCAAATGATTCGACAAACAAACCGGCATCGTAGTTGGGTCGGCGATAGCAAGTGTCATGGACACGACGCGAGTAAAAGGCTTTCGGACGCCCGAGTCCATCGAGCTGGGGAATGCGGTCGAATGCCAGCAGGTGAACAATCGTCCCCGCCATCACTTCTGCTATGGGCGGACAACCAGGGACATTGATGATGGGTTTACCGGTGATGATCTTGTGGATCGGCGTTGCGCCGGTCGGGTTTGGCTTCGCTGCCTGAATACATCCATTCGACGCGCAGCTTCCCCACGCAACTATTGCCTTCGCTCCCTCTGCGGCCTCCTTCACGATATCTAACATCGACCTCCCACCGATGCAACAATAGACACCATCCTCTTCAAGCGGCACTGAACCCTCCATCAGCATCAGATACTCGCCCTTGTATTTAGTCATGGTGTTGTGCAATGCTTCTTCCGCTTGATGTCCTGCTGCCGCCATCAGCGTTTCGGTGTAGTCGAGCGAGATCTTGTCGAGGACGATGTCAGAAACAATCGGGTGCGATGACCGAATGAATGATTCGCTGCAGCAGGTACATTCCTGTCCGTGAAACCAGACGACGGGGAGCCGCGCCTTGGTATCCATTGCATGGATTACCTTTCCGATTGCCGATGCTTCAAGACCTGCCGCGGCGGCGATCCATCCGGCGAACCTCAAAAAATCACGCCGACTGACGCCGTGCAATTCTGCGTATTCCCACATGGTGAGGGGCTTGTTCATAGGGCCTCCATGAAAATGACGGGTGTTCAAGAGTATTGATCTGGATTTTCAATTCTGTTCACAGGAATCACTGCCGAAAGATGCACGGTGTCGCCCAGGTGTGCAGCGTCAACAACGTCCATCGGGACTTCAATATGACACATACGCAGGGATATCTTGGCAATCTTTTTTCCTTCACGCTCAAATGTCTCGACAACTTCGCCGGTGAGAACCACGCTGTGAGAAGAGTCTGCATCCATGGCCGTGCAAAGTCCGCGTTGTGTTGAGACGCTGGTCCTTACGGCAACAGACATGCCAGTAAGAAGGCCGCTAATATGATTGCATTGTGGCGGGAGGAGAAGAGACCGACGGAATTCCGTCAGTGAGGTGCGGATTTCCGCAGGAAGTCGGGAGGGCTAATCGAGGTCGAACTTCTTCAGCTTGTCGCGGAGGGTGGAGAGGCTCATGCCAAGAGCTTTCGCTGCCTGCGTCCGGTTGCCGGCAGAGTCGCTGAGCGCCTGGCGGAGAAGATTGACTTCAAGACAAGAAACAACCTGGTCGAACGTCATGTTTTCTTCGGTGAAACACCGTTGACAGGCTTTTATTATAAAGTCTGCTGAACCGGTCCCAAAGCACTCCTGCGGGAGATCCTTCAACCGGATTTCGCCGTTTGCAAAGAGGGCCATCCGCTGTACCACATTGCGCAATTCACGAATGTTGCCTGGCCAGGAGTAGTTGACAAGCGCCAGCATTGCGTCGTTTGCAACTTCAATGGTACGATTCCCGGCGTATCGGTGAAGGAAATGATCAACAAGAGCTGGGATGTCCTCGCGCCGATCACGCAACGGCGGAATGACGATGGGAACAACGTTGATTCGATAGTAGAGATCGGAACGGAAAAGGCCGCGGTTGACCATCTCTTTCAAATCGTCCTTCGTTGCCGTAATCAACCGAATGTCTATCGGAATCGGGGTTGTTCCTCCAACACGCATCAACTCGCGAGACTCGAGGATTCGCAGAAGTTTGGACTGAAGGGGAAGAGGGAAGTCGTCAATATCATCCAGAAAAATCGTTCCTGTATCCGCGAGTTCGAACAATCCCTTCTTCTCGACGGCTGCATTCGTGTACGCGCCGCGCTCATGACCGAAAAGCTCATTCTCAAGTAATTCGGGGGGTAATGCAGACAACCCGACTTTCACGAGCGGTTGCGCTTCACGGGGGCTTGAGCGATGGACATACTCCGCGATCAATTCCTTCCCAACACCCGTTTCTCCGATGAGCAGAACAGAACTATCCGACGCAGCAATGGTCTCGATTTGTTCGAGGATGGCTTGCATCGTATCACTTTGGGCGATAAGGGAGAGCGTCTGGACTTTGTTCATTCCTGAGTTCCTCCGTCGACAATTCGTGCTACCATTTCTAAAACTCTCAGCAGATTCTCGGAAGTTGTTCTCCAGTGAGCATATCAACAATCCTGTGTCCACCGATGGATGTTTTCATAACAACTGTTGAGGGATGTTCATCCACCACTTCACCAATGATCGTCGCTGTCGCTCCGAGAGGATGGCGATGCATTGCCTGAAGGACTTTCTCTACATGGCCAGGCTCTACAAACGCGAGCAGTTTTCCTTCATTCGCTACATAAAGGGGATCGAGACCGAGTATCTCGCATGCTCCAATGACTTCGTCGGGGATTGGAATACGCTCCTCGAAAATGGAGATTCCCACTCGGGCTGAGCGGGCAATTTCATTGAGCGCGCTTGCAACTCCTCCGCGTGTCGGATCTCTCATGACGTGAATTTTGTTGCATGCAGCGAGCATCGTTTCGACAAGCGAATTCAGCGGTGCAGTATCACTCTCTATTTGTGTCTCGAATTCCAAACCCTCCCGCACAGACATGATTGCGATACCGTGCACTGCAATCGGACCGTTCACGATAATGACATCACCAGGGCGCACAGCTTCGGGTGAGATGTGTACGCCGTCGGGTACCACACCAATGCCGGAGGTAGAAATAAAAATCTTGTCCCCCTTGCCGCGGTCCACGACTTTTGTATCGCCCGTGACAAGCTGGATGCCGGCACTCACAGCTGCCTTTTGCATCGAACGCACGACGCGTGCAAGATCCTCCATCGGAAAACCTTCTTCAATGATCATTCCCGACGAAAGATACAACGGTCGAGCACCGCACATTGCCAGGTCATTCACGGTACCGTTGATCGCAAGCTCACCAATATCTCCCCCCGGAAAGAATATCGGATTGATAACGTAAGAGTCAGTAGAAAAGGCAAGACGCACACCGTTGACAGTAAACACTGCACCGTCGTGTAAAGGAGAAAGCAAATCGTTTCTGAACGACGGGAGGAACAACTGCTCGATGAGCTGCTGTGTGAGTTTCCCGCCGCTTCCGTGTGCAAGAAGGACTGACGGATATTGTTGAAGAGGCACTGGGCAAACCAGCCTGGACGAAACATCGATTGGAGAATCTGTAATCATGCTAGACCTCCGCGACAGTTGAAGTGGTGGGAATGTGTTTGTATCGGATGTATGCTGCGCATGCGCCTTCCGTGGAAACCATAGGAGCGCCGAGTGGATGTTCCGGTATACATTTCGTACCGAACGCGCCACACTCGTATGGCTTTTTCTGTCCCTGCAAAACCAATCCGGCAATGCAGTCGGGCGATTCCTGGACAGTGATAGCAGCAACATCCGAGAACACTTTCTCGGCATCGAAATCAGAAAACTCATCGCGGAGGCGGAGTCCGCTGGACGGGATTTCGCCGATGCCGCGCCATGGACGGTCGGATACTTCAAAAACCTGCTGCATAAGTTTCTGGGCCGGAATGTTTCCTTCTCTGCGGACTGCGCGGCTATACTGGTTCTCGACCTCAACGCGCCCTTCTTCAAGCTGCTTGATCGCCATATAGGTGCCGTGGAGAATATCGAGCGGTTCAAAACCGGTAACGACGATTGGAACGTGGTATTTTTCGGAGAGAGGAAAATACTCTTCATATCCCATCACGGCACAAACATGTCCGGCGGCAAGAAATCCCTGCACTCTGTTGGAAGGGGAGGAGAGGATGGCTTCGATCGCGGGAGGGACGAGAACGTGCGAGCATAGTATCGAGTAGTTTTTCACTCCGGCTTGCTTCGCTTGCCAAACAGAGAGTGCGTTCGCCGGTGCCGTTGTTTCGAACCCAACGGCAAAGAAGACAACGCTCTTCGACGGATTTTGCTGCGCAATCTTTACCGCATCAAGCGGTGAATACACCATGCGGACGTCGCCGCCTGCAGCTTTCACCGACAGCAAATCTTGCGTCGAACCCGGGACACGCAACATATCTCCAAACGACGCGAAGATGAGATCGTTTCTTGATGCTATGGCAATTGCTTTGTCAATCATTTCCAACGGCGTTACACACACGGGACAACCGGGGCCATGAACGAGATTGATTGTCTCGGGCAATAACGACTCAATCCCGTACTTCACGATCGTATGGGTTTGTCCACCGCAGATTTCCATCAGCGTCCATGCGCGCGTCGTGATGCGCTTGATGAGATCGACATATTCTCGCGCAAGAGCCTTGTTTCTGTACTCATCGATGTAACGCATTGTTACACTCCTTTCCCGAACTCATCGTCCGCGCCGAGTTCATTCTTGAGGTCTCCCATCTGTTGCAGGAGGTCGAGTGTTGTCAATGCTTCCCTTTCATCCATCTTGCTGATTGCACACCCGACATGAACGATAACGTATTCACCCACTTTGACGTCATCGATCCATTCCACACAAACAGATTTCCTAATACCGCCGAAATCAACCTTGCTCATCTTCAGCGGGCCGCTGGTATCGATTTCCAGAATCTTACCGGGAATTGCGAGGCACATGTTGTTCCTCCTCTAGTTCTTCTTGTTTGATGATCGATATCGCGACGCCTCCTTCGGCGAGGATCCGTGTACCTTCCCTGGCGTTGGGAAGGAGGGCGAGCGAAACATGGATGATAGCGCCGTGCGCATTGACTTTTGCCATGGTGATGCCGTTATCGTCTGATACAGAAACAACCGTTCCCGTTAAGAGCATTATGCGCTTCCTATAAGTTGAGCCGTTTCCGGATGCGGCACATTCTTCCGGTGAGACCGCCAATACGCATACACCTGTCCGAGCGCAATGCCTCCGTCGTTCGGCGGAACGCGCTGATGCCAGTATGTGCGGAAGCCTGCCGTTTCAAGTTGTTGAATACTGCGTTCCAGGAGATACTTGTTCTGGAAACACCCACCTGTGAGGACGATACGTTCCTCTCCAACTCGACGAGCAACATCAACAATGATTTCCACAAGCGTGTTGTGAAATTTGGTAGAGATGAGCGAGCGTGACATGTCGTTCGCATTGTCATCGAGAATCTGTGAAATCATCGGAGCCCAGTCAATGATTCCGGGCGATGAGTCATTGGCCGATGAATCGAAACCGCTAGTGGAAAACGGATATGCTTCGTTCGTCTGCGGGCCGCTCAGGAACTCCATTTCCATGGCGGCCTGTCCTTCGAAAGAAACCCTTTCGCGCAACCCGATGATTGCTCCAACCGCATCGAATAATCGCCCCGCACTTGACGTTACAGGAGAGTTGATTTGCTTCTCCAACATCTGCTGAATAACCGATACTTCTTGCCGGGTAAACCGATGAAGCAGTGGAATGTCCTCCCGCTCAAAGAGAGCGTTTCCACACATCTCATACAGCAATCCAACCGCCGTCCGTCGCGGTTCCTTGATGGCGCGATCTCCTCCCGGCAGAGGAAACCGACGGAAGGTTGCGATCCGCTCGAAAGAAGTGGCATTGGTGTGAAGAAACTCTCCACCCCAGATTGTTCCATCAGGTCCGAATCCCGTTCCATCCCACGACACACCGAGGACGTTTCCCTCAAGCTGGTTTTCTGCCATGCACGACGCGACGTGTGCATAATGGTGTTGGACGTACTCAACGCTACCTCCCTGTGACTGTGCGTACTTGGTGGAAAGGTACTCAGGGTGCAGGTCGGCGATGATGACGGAAGGTTTCGCGTTGTACAAAGTCTTGAAACTTTTGATGACGTGCTCGAAAGCATTCGATGCTTCTGCAGTTTCCAGATCGCCAATGTGTTGACTGACGAAAATGTTGTTGCTTTTCGCTAGGGCAACGGTGTTTTTCAGATGTGCACCAACCGCAAGCACCGGGATGTCCTCGCTTGACTCATCAACATGAATCGGCAAGGGAGCGTAACCCCGTGCGCGGCGGATGACCATTGCGCGGCCTGCCACTGCACGGACAATTGAATCATCCACGTGCCGCTTGATCGGCCGGTTGTGCACAAGGAAAAGGTCGGCAATTTCGTAGAGGCGTGCCACAGCCTCCCGTTCATCTGTACATATCGGTTCGTCGGAGAGGTTGCCGCTCGTTGCGACCAGGGATGTGCCAAGCTTTCGAAGAAGTATGTGGTGCAGCGGCGAATACGGCAGCATGACGCCAAGATAGGGATTGCCCGGTGCGACGGATTCCGCGATCGTCCGGTCTCCATTTCTCCGCGTTGATTGTTTTGCGAGCAGAACAATCGGCGACTCCGGAGATCGAAGCAAGCGTTCTTCAAGCGGTGAAACGACGCATTCCGTTCGTATCGACTCCAACGAGGGGAACATGAGCGCAAGAGGTTTTTCTTCACGGTGTTTCCGTATACGCAGCCGTTGTACCGCGCTATCGTTATGTGCATCAACGATCAGGTGGAAGCCTCCGATCCCCTTCACAGCAAGTATCCTTCCGGAACGAACGGCGTCACGCGCGCCCATTATTGCGGCATGATTGGCCGAGATTATTTTGCCCGACGTGTCCCACAACTCTACGTGGGGGCCGCAGACCGGACACGCATTTGGCTGTGCATGAAACCTTCGATCGTTTGGATCTTCATATTCTCCCTGGCAAGCGTCGCACATGATGAACTGTTTCATCGTGGTGTTTGGGCGATCGTAGGGGAGCGCCTCTATGATGGAGAATCGCGGTCCGCAATTCGTGCAATTGGTGAATGGATACAAGTATCGCCGGTTTGCCGGATCGAATGTGTCCTCCAAGCAATCGGGGCATGTTGCGATATCGGGGAGAACTAAGGTGGTAATCTCGCCGCGGATTTCGCTCTGTCGGATTTCGAACTGATCGAGACCGACTGGATCGAGTATCGAAACCTCCATGCTCTGAATGAATGACCGGGAAGGTTTCTCCTTTCCGATCCGGAGCAGGAATGCATCAAGGATATCGCTTGTTCCTTCGACCTCGATGGAAACTCCTTGCGGAGAATTTATGACCCAACCATGCAAATGCAGTTCACGCGCAATCCGGTAGACGAACGGCCGAAAGCCAACGCCTTGGACAGCACCGAGTATGTCGATCCTTGCTCGCCGCATTGTTATTGCTTCGATATATTGGACGTGATCCAGTTGCACCAACGGTCGATTCCCGCCTTTGTTGTGCAGGATGTTTCGAACACTGTCAGATGTGGGTTAATGGAAAGTGCGTTCTTCCTGAGGGCGTCAATGCTGCAATTGACATATGGGAGTAAGTCGATCTTGTTGATAATGAGCACCGATGCCTGACGGAACATCTGCGGATACTTGAGCGGTTTATCATCACCTTCGGTTGTGCTGACAACGACAACCTTTGCAGACTCACCCAGATCGTAGTTTGCTGGACAGACAAGGTTGCCGACGTTTTCAATGATGAGAAGCTGGAGTCCGTCCGATTCGAATTGTTGGAGCGCATCGCGCACCAGCGGTGCATCCAGATGGCATCCTCCGCGGGTCACAATCTGTACGGCGGGGATGTTGTACTTCGCAAGGCGTTGTGCATCGATATCGGTCTGCACATCTCCTTCGATGACCGCGATGCGGACCGTTCCGTCAAGGTGCTCCAGCGTTCGTTCGAGGATACTTGTCTTTCCCGACCCAGGAGAACTGACGAGATTGAAGGAGAAGATTCCGAGGCCTTCAAGAAAAGCGCGGTTCAACTCGGCGACAGAATCGTTCTTTTCAAGAATCTTCCGCTCGATGGTAATAATGCTCATGAGGCAATTTCTCCCTCGTCATCGGTTTCTATTTCTGTGACTTGAAGTTCGGTTCCCGCAATCACCTCAATGTTGGAGTCGTTGCAGGAAGGGCAGACAAATGAACCCAGATCGATTTCAGATGTGACGCCGCAGGATCGGCAGGTTGCTGTCAGGGGCACGCGCCCGATAGCGAGAGTTGCACCTTCCATTGGTGTGTCTTTGGTGAGAGCAGTGAAGCAAAACTCCAGCGATTCAGGAACGACCCCCACCAGGGTGCCGATGCGCAGTGTGACCGACCGGACCTTACATCCCTCATCTTTCGGAAGATGTTGCTGCACGATCTCGATAATATTTTCCGCAATCGACATCTCGTGCATGGTTGCTCCGTTGAGGCTTCTGTACCACCTTACAACGACCGCGCCAGAGGGAAGTCCTCCGAATACACAGAATTCAGGGGGAATTCAGAGTGTTCGCGGTTTGATTAGCTAATTTCGGACTATCTTCTCGTTTTTAAGAAATCTCAAGCTGGTAGGGCGAGCAGTTTGTGAACCGACTCGATGATCTTTGGAAGGGATTCTTGTATGGTGGGCGACAACTCAATGGTCATTGGCTGTATTTCGGCAATGGCCACAGTAATGAGGTCAATTGTTGGAAGTGCAGCGAGGAGCGATGCCGACTCGACCATGTCCCTGAGGCCGATATCATGGGCGCTGAGCGTTCTTGGAAAGTCGCTTGCGAAACGGGGCCTGATGACACGAATCGTTCCGGACGGACTTCCGTCCATTGTCGCATCGATGAGTATGATTCGTTTGTGCTGCTGGAATAGGGAAAGCAGATGGAACCCACCTGTCCCGCCATCCAGCAACTGGACATTCGGTCGAAACGTTTCCGTTTGCAGCAATCGAACAGCATGCACGCCCACTCCTTCGTCGCCCATGAGGAGATTGCCAATGCCGAGGATGAGCGTGGTATCTAGATTTTTCATTGAATCAATCTACTTGAGAGTTGGGATCCCAATCATATAATACTCATTAAAGAACTGCCCCGAGTTGCACGTAAACTTCGAAATTCACCCTATTGAGTATATCTGAGTTCCCGGAATTCAGGAACATCAATCCATTCCCTGAGAGAACGAAAGGCCAATCTTCGGAAAAGACGTACTCTGCACCTCCTCCAAGCAGAAGGCGGAAAACTTTGTATTCAACAGGTTTTACATAGAGAATGTGATCAGCTCCTGAATCTTCCAAAGGGGATAGCTTGCTTGTCGCAATTCCAAGTCCCGCAGTTAGAAAAGGTCTCGGTCCGGTTTTGTCGGTCAAGCGGTGCTTCATAAAGACATCTGCTCTCGCGTATTCCACTTTTGCACGATAGGAAATGGATGTTTGACCGGTGACCTGTGAACCAGTTCCTGAGTTTGCCGAAAACGTATTGCGAATGGTGTTTGTACTTCGGGCGTAGGAAATTCCAATGGAGGTGTGGGAGGAGAAGAAGTAGCCTCCTTCGATGCAATAGAAGGGTGCAATTGTATTGATCGAGTTACCAGAATAGTTAAATACGGTGTATTCTTCGGTCTCAAACTCCCGAAGGAGCAGCTGCTCTTTGTCAAGTTTTACGCTCGGGTTTAACCCGCCCCCAATCGTAACATACAGATTCCGGGTGATGGGGGTTCTGCTTAACACTAGTTCGTGCTTCGCTCTTCCTAGTTCTATTTGAGGCTGTAGCCAATCGTACGTGTAACGAAGTGAATCCTCAAGCGTGATGAACGCAGAGGTACGTTTTTCATTATAGAAGGTTTCCAAAAGGTCTGCCGCTTTTTCAAACTCTTCTTTTCTAGCATAGTCAAAGGTCATAGCAATGTTGTTTCGCAATCGGGCTCGTTCTCGCTTGACATGTTCCGTGCGGAAGTACTGGGCAAGCAGATAGTCCTCGTACGCAGAATGGATGTCCTTTGACGCATATGATGTTAGAAAGTCATGGTATTTCGATGCGGCTCGAGCACCGGCGTTTTCGACCTCATAATCCTTCAAAAGGCTTGAGGCGTTGAGCAGGCGCGTGTCGATAAGAGAATCTGGAAGGCTTGTTGCTGCTTGCAGACGATCGATGAAAGCCCTGGCATCTTCGATCGAATTGGTGTGTGTTGAGGTAGGCACTGCATTGATAATCCCAAGTGCCTCTGCATAGAAATGCATTGCCAACAGCGAGTCAATCTGCTCCTCCTGTTGCGCTTGGACTATGGGATGGCAAAGGCATGTAATGACCGTAAAGAAAATCGGTGCAACTTTAATCTTTGGCCGGATGACCTGCACCATCAAAATTGCAAATCTTCGTCTCTTCAGCATGGCATCTTTCAGGGTTGAACGATTCGTTTTTTACTTAAACATCCTCACATCAATATCTTCACCATCTTCCGATGAAAACAAAATCTGGTAGAACCCCGAGCCGGTCAGATCTCCGAAAATAAATCGCATCTCGCCTTTCTCAACATAGTCGGCGGCCGAAGGCAATGAAGTATTCTTCCCCGGAACAAAATACGACCATATCTCCAGCGACTTGATTGTCGACAATCTCCCAAGCTTGATACCTGTGAACTCGTATCTGTCAATGGTGCGGGGAGGCCCATAGACCAGATATATTCTCTTTCTATCCGACCTGCCCCAACCCCGGCGATCCGGGAAATGATCATTTGCATATTCCAGCCTTTGCAGGTACTCGTATCTCAGTTCGTTCCCCAGCGATCCTGTTATTGAGTCTTTTTGCCACCAGAAGTAATCGAGGAATTGATTTATTTCCTCGTCGCTCTCGATTGAACTCAGCGCGTTGTACTCATCTTCAGTCAATACCGGATACATGTCATCGAGGGAGGTTTCCTTCAACGTCTTGGGCGTGCCAGAGCATCCTGACAGTTCGAGGATAGCAATGGACAACAAGGTCAGTCTTAACACTTGATATGCTCGCATAGAACCTCTGAATGAGTCACCACTTCAGATAGATATAATATCCCTCAAAGGAAAGGTCGAGAATCGTCTTCCTCTCCTCGTTCACCATCAACACAAACGAAAATGTAGTTGTATCCGGTGTTCTGTAGGATTCACGAACTCCGGAAAGTCTCGACGCGATCGGTTCCGCGGCGTGAGGCCAAAAGCTTCCAACGCTATCCATGTGTCGCCTGGGGTTGAATCTATGGACGATAGAATCGTTCGACATATCCAACATGCCTACTGTGAGTTTGCCCGCCAACGCGTTGAAGCAGGAAATCGCTTGGGCCAGAGGATAGTCGTTACGAATAATTGATTGACTGAACGGGTCTGGCCACCTGGTCCAAAAAGCAAGAGCAGAGGCTTCGACGTAAGTCTGGTATTGCACTCGTCGGT
Organism: Bacteroidota bacterium; assembly: GCA_036397975.1. Lineage (GTDB taxonomy): Bacteria > Bacteroidota > Ignavibacteria > UBA10030 > UBA6906 > SZUA-287. Next base: position 1,915 of record DASWHW010000049.1, on the reverse strand, counting down.
TTTCGTGATCCCCCTTATGAGCTATGACCTGACTTCCACTGAGTATGCCGCAAAAAAGAATGACTGGAAGTATGTTCATTGTTGTCTATTCTAATCTAAGCTCCAATCGGTCAACGATCACTCAAGGCCTCTGCGATACCTGCCTCAACAAGAGGCGCCATTACTTTGTATCCAGCCTCATTAGGGTGTACGCCGTCGTCAGATAGCGTTGACTTCATCCCCTGATTCTCGTTTACCATCGCAAAGTAGTAATCCACGTAGACAATGTTGTGCTGTGCCGCGTAATCCTTCATCCACGCGTTGAGCGAGACGATCTTCGGGCCCGGCTCGAGACCGCGTCGCCACTTGTACCGGGATGCCGGCAACACGGAGCAGAGCACCACGCGAATATTGTTTGCTTGCGCGATCTCGACCATCGACTTCAGATTATCCTCGATCATGGCCTGAGTCGATGGACCGGTGTTTCCCGCGATATCATTCGTCCCGGCGAGTATCACGACAACTGTCGGTTCGAGCGCAACCACATCCTGGCGGAAGCGGATAAGCATTTGCGGCGTTGTTTGCGCGCTAATACCTCTCCCAATGTACGGCTTGGTGGGGAACATGGTAGGGAAGAGTGAAGCCCATTTGTCGGTGATCGAATTTCCATAGAACACGACGCGGTTCTTGCCGGGGTGGGGCCGGCCAAGTTTTTCATTGTCTTCGCGATATCTTGCAAGCGACGCCCAATCCTGCCCGAGGAGCGGTGACACGATTCCGGGCAGAGAATTGGCAATGGTGCCCACGAGAAGCGACAGCAGCAAACGAAACTTCATGACACTTACCTGGTAATAGTGGCAATCCTCTTTCACCTCGCCGCGATCCACCATTTCCCGTCGCGAAAGACCATATCGATGCCGATTTCCTGTTTCTTCAATTCCTTTCGATCCGGGCTCGGCCCGACCGAAGCATGAGCACGCGCCAGCAGATTATCGTTAACTTTGTAGAGGCGAATGTCATCGACACTCTTCAACTCGATGGCGCGTTTCTTCATGTGTTCCTCAAATTGTTCGCGGACAGGTTCGTCCACCAGCGCACATGCCTCATCGTATCTGCGCTCATCCCAGAAACCGAGAAACTTCTTCACCACAGCGATGGCGCTGTCCGCCTCCGCTTGCGTGCCGGCATCGAGAACAACTTTCGGCCCGGGAGTTTCTTGCGTGGCAGGTGACACTGCGATGCACGGGACTGTAAGCGCGAGGACAGAGAAAAGCAAAGCAAAAAAAGAGCTTCGCGGTGAAGAACAGAAATGCGCATCGATGTGAGAGGTGAGTATCTTCATGGTGAGTAACATTGTTGTTCTGCTGCACACACCGTTATGGTACACGACATGCGCCTGGACTAGAACTTACATCAAGTGTACATGAAGAACAAATGAGGCGAAGGCTGGATATCCCGCCGAGGTTTATCTTTTGGGTTCTTCCACGCCAAGATCCCGACATATCTTGCGAGCAAGATGCTCGTTGATTTCTCGGTGACGCGGGATGGCGGATCGTTTGCTCAGGGAAGGATTGTGCCACCAGGAATGTCGGCCTCCTTCTCTGAGTAAAGTGCAGCCAAGCGATTCGAGGTCTTGACCAGGTTACGCCGCTTCATACGGCGATCTCTAATTCCTCGAATTTGTCGCCAGCTGCATCGATTGCTTCGGAGCGATTGAACGCCAACGCTTCACGAAGTGTCACTTCAAGTGATGAGATCAGTTTTTCACGCGTCGCTTCCTGACAGTTGACACCCGGAACTTCTTGGATCCAACCAATCCACCAACCGGCGTCTTGTTTCACCACAGCTGTGTATTTTGCTTTCATTGCAGAACTTCGCCTCCCGGTTATTCATCGTTACTATTGCTCTGCTGATACTTCCATGTTAAGCCATACAA
>DASWHW010000048.1:0-5911 GCA_036397975.1 Bacteroidota bacterium | reverse complement strand
GTCCCGTGAACGATGGTTTCTCCCGACTCAAACAGAGACGCCTGCGCCTGCAATGCAATTGTTCTATCAAAACTATTTGGGTCGATGGTTACGCCGTTCCATTTTATGCGATTATCCGGTTCGCTGTACACACCGCCCCGAAGGACAAACGCAAGATTCGAAACAAAGATGACATACTCCCCTCCTGCGTGGAATTCGAACCCATCATCAGATGTATAATCCCGTGGCGCGACGAAGTTCTCATCCACGGTAATCTTAATATCACTGGTAAGGCTTGAGTACTGTATCCGCATAATGTCGAACGCGAAGGTCAACACATCCGAAGGACGGTACGAAAATCCGGCGCCGAACGAAGAAGGAACGTTGAAGGTAATCTTGTTTTGCGTAACCATGTCGGTGGGGGATGAAACGACAAGGTATCGCTGGTTCAATTCGAACGAAGGACTCTTCTTGAAAATCGCCCCGACCGAAAAATTCTCTGCCGCGTGGATAATCAATCCAACGTTCACAAAGAAATCGGAACCCTGGTCTTCAATCCTGGCGTCATTCACGACGGTCCCGGTACTAAAGACTTCTGTCGAGTATCTTGTCAGAAACGAATTGAGATCCATTTGCGAAACGCCGCCGGAGATTCCCAACGAAAACGCCTCGCTGAACTTGAAGGCAAAGCCTACGCCGTAATTCACGACGGACATATCCATTTTCGAGGCTGCCGGAAAGAATGCAACGCCATCACGGCGCGGCGGTACGTACGCCCCACGCGTGAAGAACTCATTCTCAAAGTTTACAAGTTCGTGCCGAAATGCAGAGAGAGTAATTTTCTGAATGGGAAACACAAAGCTCGCAAAGGAAGGACTCACCAGGGAGCTCTTGAAGTCTCTTGAGACCAACTGAAAACTGGTATCGACTCCCCGGTGGGCGAAGTTGCTCACCGTCTTGGTAAATTCAATGCCTTTCACTTCAACTGAAATTTCCGGGCGGATGAGCGTCGTCAGGCCTGCGGGGTTTGCGACGGCAGCCGTCGCGTCATCTGCGATCGAAACAAACGCTCCGCCAATGCCTGCCGAGCGGGCGCCGGGGTTGTTAAAATTAAATTTGAATTGTGCAAAATTTTCTGTGTTGGTTTGTCCAACGAGAGTGCCCTGAGCGAGGATAGACGTCACACAGAGGATAAATGTAATTCTAGTCATTTCAGATCCTTTTTGTTGACGAAGTATTATTGAAGAGGCCAGAATCTAATTTCGCCTCCGACAATTCTGGAACCGGACGAAATGAGAGCGAGGATGCGCACAAAACGTGTTGTTCCGGAAGAGGGATTTGGAGTGAAAATTGTGACACTGTGGGATTCAGTGCTCGAGCTTGCGGTTACTGAAGTTGAAAAGTCAGGAACACCGCCGATCTCCTGGACGAAGTTTCCGTTCTCATCGACCATGTCAAAATCCAATGAGACGGTGAGCGCGGCCAGGTTCGAATCCTCCGGTGCGCCCACCGCGTACGCCACTTCAATATTGAAGGTCACCGACTGATTTTTTGCAAGCACCGTGTTCGTCGCTGGCGTGACGTTCCGGGTAATTGACAAACGGGTCAAGTTGAAGGGTGCCGAAGGGGTTGTTGGGATCCCATCGGTTTCACATCCCCCGATCAACAGCATCGCCAGCAGACCCGGAATGAAAATGAAACTCTTTGAAAGAGGGGACATAAGGCCTCCAAATCATCGTGTATGAAGAACAATTAAAATGTTGTGAGAACTTGTTCGTAGTCGAATCCCGGCATTGTCTCCTTCACGACAGTATTCTGCTCCTCTTGCACGGTCACAGACACCACAAGGGAAGAATGATAATCGGGATTGGACAGGTGTACCTTGTACCGACCGGCAGGCAATGAGAGCCTGCAGGGTGTAAGCAACTTCTCTTCGATGGAAATTATCTGTCCGTCGCTCGACTCGATCTTTGTTACTTCCGCCCAGGGAAGAGCGTTGATGGAGACAGAGCCGCCGGAGACATGAGCAGAAGGATTGATAATTACATAGCCAATGTATGCACCAACGAGCAATCCGACTGCTGCGAGCACGACATAGAGAGCCTTTCCACTTCGTCGGGGTTCCCTGGTGCGAACTCTCTTCGGCGGTGGCTCCACTTTTGGTTTCCGCTCCTTTTGCTCACGATGCTCAAACGGACGGGTCTCTTCGAAAGGCCTGTCAAGAACAACGGTCTCCCCGGATTCTTTCGGTGCATTTTTCGCGGGCGTCATCACTCGCGTTTCATTCCCTTCCACTTCTGTTCTTGCAATCTCGAGAAGTTTCCATGCCTGAAGGTTTCCCGGAGCAAGCTCCACGAGTTCTTTCAGCTTAACAACCGACTGCTTGTAATCCTTTCGGTTAAACAACTCCGTTGCATCGTGCCAGAGGGCATCAATTTTATCCCTCTTGCTGATAGACGCCGCGGCTGCTTTCCGTGCGGCGGCAACTTCATCGCGAAGCTTCGTTGCTTCCTTCTCCTTCGGTCGAAGCTTGAGAATCTTTTCAATACACTCATCAATTTTTTCATATTCCTGACGTGCCATCGCATCGCGCGCCTGCGAGAGCAGACTTGCCACGCGCACCTCTTCCTCATGCTCGTTCCGCGCCTTTTCGATTTCCCCTTTCAGCCGTTCAGCCTCTTCGTGTTTTGACGACAGCTTCAAAGCCTCATGCACGGACCGCAACGCTCCGTCGAAATCCTTCTCTTGGAATTGCTTTTTCGCTTCGGCGATTTTTTTCTCCAGAAGCTTGCGCTGCTCTTCTTTCCTCTCGGCCTCCTGGATCTGCCCTATCATTTTGAGGATCTGGGAGTTATTCGGGTCAAGACTTTTCGCCCTCTGTGCAAATTCGATCGCCTTTTGGAAGCTGCTTTTCTTAAGAAGAGCTTCACTTTCCTGCAAGAGCTTGATCGCCTTGGACCTGTTCTGCATTTGCTTTTCACGCGCTTCCCCCCGCAACTCATTCAGGATCCCGTCGAGATCTGCCGCCACTTCATCGAAGTACTGGTAACGGTCATCGGGCTTTTTCTGGAGGGATTTCAAAACAATCGCTTTTAAGCCATCGGCAAAGCGGGGATCAAGATTCTCCATCGCCTCAGGTTCTTCATGCACAATCTTGAACATGACGGACATCGCTTGGTCGCCGGTGAAAGGTAATTTGTTGGTGAGCATTTCGTAGAAGAGCACGCCGAAGGAAAACATATCCGATCGTTTGTCCACCTTGTGGCCACGGATTTGCTCGGGAGACATGTAGAACGGAGTGCCCATTACCTGGCCGGTAGAAGTGAGGTTGCTGGACATCGGCTTGGCAATGCCGAAGTCCATGATCTTCACCTTGCCGTCATCCAAGATGCGGACGTTGCCAGGTTTGATATCGCGATGGATAATATCTCTTGAATGAGAATAGGCGAGCGCGCGGCACACCTGGTAGGCACAATCCAATCTTTCCGGAAGAGAGAACTCGATGCCGCTATCCATCAGCGAACGAAGATCTTTGCCGGTAAGATATTCCATTACGATGTATGGCTTACCGTCCGATTCGCCGACATCGTAGACAACAGTGATATTATCGTGGGAAAGTCGCCCGGCAGTTCGTGCTTCGCGATAGAACCGCTCCTTGATTTCCGCGTGTTCAAGGGCCAGTTCAGAAATGACCTTGATTGCAACCTCCCGATCAATCATGGAGTCATAAGCGCGATAGACCACTCCCATTCCGCCTCGGCCCAACTCTTCGCGGACTTCGTATTTGCCGATTTTCTTCAAGCAAACACCGAACGGGTCGGAGATTTCAAGAAACTTGTTTTCAAAAAACCGGAGCGAGAATCAAACACAGAACAGAATTCCATGCAGTTGATGGCCGAAAAGAAAAGCTATTGGTGTTGCACCGTTTGAGAGGCTTGTTGACCGATTGCGCCAACAGTGACGAAAAGTTAGTGGTTCTTCTTTGCAATGTCAAGCAATTAGGAGACTCCGGTGAACAATCCCGTGAGGTCCGGTCATAATTTGCAAAGCTGAGACAGAGAATTCTTGACTTTTTCACAGATGATTGACTTCTTGAACGAGCTTTGAGGCCCGCCTGAGGTCGTTACCCCACCGAGAATTTCTAATATACGAAGGAAGGAGAGTTTCTCCACCGAATGACAGTGGAATCTCAAGTCCAGAAGAAAAGCCTACTCTATCGTATTCTCGACTTTGTAGAGTGGGTAGGAAACAAACTGCCACATCCGGCGACTTTGTTTGGCCTGTTTGCCTTTGCGGTTATCTTAGGCTCCGCGCTGCTCGAAGGGATAGGGTTTGTGGCAACCCACCCGTCCACAGGAAAAGAAATCGTCGCGATAAGCCTGTTGAACGGAGATGGTTTACGAAGAATAATTACCACGATGGTGACGAACTTCACCTCATTCGTTCCCCTCGGAACGGTACTTGTGGCAATGTTAGGGGTAGGCGTGGCGGAAGGATCAGGTCTCCTTTCTTCGGCTCTTCGAGCACTCGTGCTTTCCGCCCCGCGAAGGCTCATTACGCTTGTAGTCGTGTTCAGCGGGGTGTTGTCCAACGCCGCCTCGGAAGCAGGATATGTTATTCTCATTCCCCTCGCAGCCATTATTTTTATGGCGGTTGGCCGGCACCCGTTAGCCGGTCTCGCAGCCGCATTCGCAGGTGTTTCAGGTGGGTATAGCGCGAACCTTGTTCTCGGAACGGTCGATCCACTTCTTTCCGGAATCACACAGGAAGTCGCTCGAATTATCGATCCCTCCTATTTGGTCAACCCGGCAGCGAATTATTACTTCATGGTTGCCTCAACGTTTTTGGTGACAGCCATGGGATCCTGGGTCACTGAAAAGATTGTGGAGCCGCGACTCGGCGCTTACAAAGGAGACCAAACCGGCGTCAGCATGGATAAGCTTTCGTCCTTAGAAAAGAAGGGCCTTAGGATGGCTGGCCTCTCCTCTCTTGTTCTGGTCATAATACTTGCACTCAGCGTTGTGCCTGAATGGGGATTTCTGCGCGACCCCGAAACTGGTGGCGTATTACATTCCCCCTTCCTCAAGGGAATCGTGACAATCATCTTTGTTGTGTTCTTTGTCCCCGGAGTTGTGTATGGATTCGTGACGAAGTCGCTTAAGAACGACACCGATGTCATCAATTCCATGGGAAAGTCGATGAAGGGACTCGGCGTCTATATTGTTCTTGTTTTCTTTGCCGCCCAATTCGTCGCGTACTTCTCCTGGACAAATGTTGGACTTATCACGGCAATCCAGGGAGCGGAGTTTCTGAAGTCCATTGGATTAACCGGAATACCGTTGATTGTGGCATTTGTCGTTGTCGCCGCGATGATGAATATGTTCATGGGAAGCGCCTCTGCAAAGTGGGCAATCATGGCGCCGATATTCGTCCCAATGTTTATGCTCCTCGGATATACACCCGAGTTGACACAGGCAGCCTACCGCATCGGTGACAGCTGTACGAACCTTGTCACTCCCATGATGTCGTACTTCGCGCTTATTGTTGCATTTGCTGAAAAGTACCGCGAAGACGCCGGCATCGGGACAATTATTGCCCTTATGACTCCGTACACATTCATCTTCCTCGTTGGTTGGATTCTTTTTCTCATTCTCTGGATGTTATTGGGGATTCCAGTCGGACCTGGGGCCGGGCTTTATTTGCCTGTGCCGGTTCCGTAGGTAGAATGGGCCTTACTCCAGCCAACACCAGCGAAGCCTATGCACTGCTGCGCTTCAACACAGAATATGTTTTGAAAAAACTACGGGAGGAAGATTCGGACCATTAAGAGGAAGGTGAATGTGTACGGAGTCATAAGGGCAATAATTGTCCCGATGCCGGCGTCTTCGCGGTACTTTTCAGCAAATGCAACAATAAGCGCGAAGTACGACAT
>DASWHW010000047.1:0-25339 GCA_036397975.1 Bacteroidota bacterium | reverse complement strand
AACGCCCTATGAGCAGGGTGTCGTCACGCTTGCACCGGGCGATGTGCTTGTTCTCTTCACCGACGGAGTCAGCGAAGCGATGGATAAGGACTCAGTGGAATACGGGGAAGACCGCTTGGAGGCGTTGGTCTTATCGCAGCGTGCCCGCAGTGCGGAGCAAATGGTGGAACTCATTCACAAAGATATTCTCCTCCACTCGAAAGGGACAAGTCAATCGGATGATATCACGATGATGATTGTGAAAGTCGTCTGACCCATTGGTAGTGTCTCAGTTGAGACACTACCGACCCATTCGTTCCGTTGATTGTCTCTGCTCATTTCGGTACATTTCTCAAGATTTTAGACATTTCTGGCCAATAATCTTCACGCTGACCCAATCAGATCAGGCGATGCCTTATAATTTCGAACTAATAGAAGCGAAGTGGCAACGGTACTGGGATAACCACGGCACCTTCGTCACTAAGGAAGAGTCGGAGAAGCCAAAAGCGTTCATTCTTGACATGTTCCCCTATCCTTCAGGTGCAGGTCTTCACGTCGGACATCCTGAAGGGTACACGGCGACTGACATCCTCTCACGATACAAAAGAATGAAGGGATTTAACGTCCTGCACCCGATGGGGTGGGATGCGTTCGGTCTACCCGCAGAGCGCTATGCGATGCAGACGAACATTCATCCACGGATAACGACCATACAAAACATCAACACCTTCCGGCGGCAAATCAAGATGCTCGGTTTGAGCTATGACTGGACCCGCGAAGTTGATACCACCGATCCAAACTATTACAAATGGACACAATGGATTTTCCTGAAGGTCTACAATTCCTGGTTTGATCCCCGAGTACAGAAAGCGCGACCGATTGCGAAGCTTGAAGAGGAACTTGCCCGGCAAGGCACCAGGAATCTGTCCGGAATCCAGCATCTGACGCCCGAACAATGGAAGGCTTTGAGTAAGAAAGAGCAACACGATTTTCTCGCAGGCTTTCGATTGGCGTACATCGCAGAGATTCCGGTCAACTGGTGCGAGGCATTGGGGACAGTGCTCGCAAATGAGGAGGTAGGGGAGTGGACAGAAAAGGGCTACACAGTTGAACGGCGCCCTCTCCGGCAGTGGATGATGCGGATAACGACATATGCAGAGAGATTTCTTGAGGACGGGAAGACCCTGGATTGGCCAGCGTCAACCATCGACCAACAAAAGAATTGGATAGGAAGATCGGAAGGAGCAGAGATTGCGTTCCCGGTGCCAGGACGATCGGAGACGATTACTGTTTTTACTACCAGGCCGGACACTGTCTTCGGAGCGACGTATATGGTGCTTGCCCCGGAGCATCCGCTGGTTTCTATTGTTACATCACCAGACAAGAAGAAAGTGGTCGACGAATACTCCGAGAGGGCGAAACAAAAGTCTGATTTGGAGCGCGGAGTCGAATCTGTGAAGACAGGAGTGTTCACCGGTGGGTATGCGGTGAACCCTGCAACAAAGAAGACCATCCCAATTTGGATTGCAGACTACGTCCTGATGGGGTACGGAACGGGAGCGATCATGGCTGTTCCCGGCCATGATGAACGTGATTATGATTTTGCAAGAGAATTTAACATCCCGATCGTTGAAGTGGTGCAAGGGGGGGACATCGACAAAGCGGCATACGGCGGGGATGGCGTGGGGGTGAATTCTGCGAACGACGAAGTATCGCTCAACGGACTGAAAACCGAGGAAGCTACGAACGTCATCAACAAGTGGCTGGAAGAAAAACATATTGGGAACCGAACGATCCAGTACAAGTTGCGCGACTGGCTCTTCTCACGCCAGCGCTATTGGGGAGAACCCATCCCCATCGTCCACTTGGAAGATGGAACGATGAAAGCTATACCTGAAGACGAACTGCCACTTATTCTTCCGGAATTGAAAAGGTTCCAGCCGAGCGGTACTACAGAGTCACCTCTGGTTCTTGCAGAGGATTGGGTAAATACTGTCGATGCCGAAACAGGGTTGAAGGGGAGAAGAGAAACCAACACGATGCCTCAATGGGCAGGATCGTGCTGGTACTACTTAAGGTACCTCGATCCGAAAAATGAGCGTGAATTCTGTTCAGCGGAGAAGGAGCGCTTCTGGATGCCGATAGACCTTTATGTTGGCGGGTCCGAACATGCGGTCCTTCATTTACTGTATGCCCGTTTCTGGCATAAAGTGTTATTCGATCTGGGATATGTCAGCAGTTCTGAACCGTTCACGCGCCTCCGACACCAGGGAATTATTCTTGGTGAAGATGGCAGCAAGATGTCAAAGTCCCGCGGCAATGTTGTCAACCCGGACGATGTTGTGAGGACCTACGGTGCGGATGCAATGCGGTTGTTCGAGATGTTTATGGGACCTTTGGAGGAAATGAAACCGTGGAGCACGCGGGGTGTGGAGGGGGTCTTTCGATTTCTGAACAGGGTATGGCGGTTGTTTGCGGATGACGAGGGCCGACTCGACCCGGCAGTCAGGGAATCCCCACTGACCCTGGAACTGGACCGGGTCTATCATGCAACCGTGAAAAAGGTCGGTGACGATATTGAATCATTGAGGTTTAACACCGCTATCTCCCAAATGATGATTTTTGTCAACGAGGTAACGAAAGTAGACGTCCGTCCTCGTCAGATTCTGGAGCCGTTTGTCCTGGTGCTCGCCCCCTTCGCTCCCCACCTGGCCGAAGAGTTATGGCATATGCTTGGCCACACTCATTCATTGTCCGATGAGCCCTTTCCGAAATACGACGAAACCAAGCTCCAGCAATCAACCATTGAAATAGTCCTGCAGGTGAACGGTAAGGTGCGTTCAAAACTCCATGTCGCGCGAGATACCTCGGAGAAGGATCTGGAAGGTCTTTCTCTCGCTGACGAGAGTGTCCGGAAACATGTTGGCGATAAGAAAATCATGAAGACCATTGTGGTGAAGAACAAACTCGTTAATCTCGTCGTCCGCTAACTATGGCAACGCTCTCAGTTGTACTGATCACGCTCAACGAGGAAGCGAATATCAAGCGCTGCCTTGAGAGTGTCCGTTGGGCTGATGAAATCATTGTCGTCGACTCCTTCAGCTCGGATCGAACCGTCGAGGTTGCAAAACAATTCACCCCGCATGTCTACCAGCACGAATATCCCGGATCGACACGACAAATGGAAAAGGGAATCCAGTACGCGACGGGAGATTGGATTCTATTCATTGATGCGGACGAAGAGGTATCGTTTGAGCTTTCAGAAGAAATTCAACAGATGCTTGAACGCGGCACGGTGATGACGGGGTACGAACTCTTGCGTAAGCCCCGCGCATTCGGGAAATGGATCTATCACGGCGGATGGTATCCGGATTACCAGCTACGACTGCTGCGGAAGGATGCGTACATCGTTAATCATGAGGAAGTGCATGGCGGGTTCTTTACGAAAGGATCACACACGCGGATGAGGGGCATCGTTTACCACTATACCTATGAGACGATTGAGGAGTACGTGGGAAAGATGAACGAGTATACCTCACTCCAGGTATCGAACAGGATCAAGGCCAACTCTTCCGTGGGAGCGTATTGGTACGACTTCTTTCTGAGTCCTGCGTCCCACTTTCTCAGAATGTTCTTTTCCAAGAAGGGGTATCGCGATGGCTTTCATGGCTTTCTTCTTGCCGTGCTTGACGCCCTCTATTCCATGGTTCTCTACATGAAGGTTTGGGAATACCGCACGTGTAAAGAGAAGGGCATGCCGCTTCCCCCAATTTCCAATCGCGAGTTCAACATGCTGAAGAAACTGCAATGACGGTCTATTGGCGGGTTCTGAAATACGCAAAGCCATACTTACGGTATCTTGGTTTTTCCCTGCTTGCATCGATACTGTACTCACTTTTCAGTGCAGTGTCGATCTACCTCCTGATTCCATTACTCGAGACTCTTTTCAAACAGGACCCAAAAGTGGCTGCTTCAGCTTCTCGCAGCGGCAGCTTGGTCCCTTCCTGGCTGCTTGATGCAAAAGACTGGGCGGTGGATCAATTTCAGAATTTCGTGTTTACGGGAACAACCCGCGAATCGCTTTTTCGAATTGTCATGGTTATTCTTGTGGCGTTCCTTTTCAAGAATCTCTTCGGCTACATCCAATCCATGCTGACGACTTATGTTGAGCAAGCAATGGGGCGCGATATCCGGGGCTCACTATACCGCCATCTACATCAGCTTCCACTCTCCTATTTTACGGGTGAACGAACGGGGAACCTGATCTCCCGAATCATGAACGACGTGACCGTCGTGAACTCGGGGATCTCTGCCTCCATCTACACACTCATTCGTGAACCGCTCCTCATCATGGCATATTTGACGATCTGTCTTCTCATCAGCTGGCAGTTGACCCTCCTCGCGTTCGTGGTCTTCCCGCTTGTCTTGTTGATTATTACTTGGGTCGGGAAACGCGTCCGTCGTGAGAGCGGAAAGATTCAGGAACGACTCGCTGATGTAACGTCCGTTCTGTACGAGACGATTTCCGGAGTAAAAGTCGTGAAGGCATTCGGCATGGAGAGTTTTGAGAACAAGAAATTTGCACGGGAAATTCAGCGGCATTTCAGGACGGTGGTCAACATCGCCGGTATTCGAAATCTTGCATCCCCAACAACGGAGTTCCTCACTGCCGTTGGCGGAGGAGCGATCATCTGGTATGGCGGGTTAGAGGTTTTGGCAAACGAATCGATGAAGGCAAGCGAGTTTCTCGGCTTCCTCTTTGCAATGTTCCAGCTCATGCCCCCGATTAAGGAAATCAGCAGCGTGAATAATCGTATTCAGGAGGCGTCTGCCGCTGGGGCGAGGGTATTCTCCATCCTGGACACCGAGCCGAACATCAAAGATGCCCCGAATCCTGTTGCCGTTTCTTCCTTCGAAAAAGAAATCGTTATCGAGAATCTTTGCTTCGGCTATTCGTCGGACACGCTGGTTCTCATGGACATTAGTACAGTGATTCGAAAAGGAGAGGTTGTTGCGATCGTTGGTCCGAGCGGTTCGGGAAAGTCAACACTGGTCGATCTTGTTCCACGTTTCTACGACGTGACAGAAGGGTCGATCCGCATTGACGGTGTTGACGTACGCCAGATCAGCATCGAATCTCTTCGCTCCCTCATCGGGGTTGTCACTCAGGAAACGATTCTTTTCAACGATTCTGTGCGGAATAATATTGCATACGGACGACCCGAGGTGCCCGATGAAAAGCTCGTCGAGGCCGCAAAGGCGGCCAATGCCCACCGTTTTATTATGAACCTTTCGGATGGCTATGAAACGATGATTGGAGACCGGGGGATAAAACTCTCCGGTGGAGAGCGGCAGCGTCTCTCTCTTGCTCGTGCAATCCTGAAGAATCCACCGATTCTTATTCTCGATGAAGCTACCTCGGCTCTGGATACGGAGTCGGAGTTGCTCGTGCAGGAAGCGATTGAGAAATTGATGAAAGGTCGGACCTCTATCGTTATTGCGCATCGTCTTTCCACAATTCAACACGCCGATACGATCATGGTGATTGAAGGAGGACGAATTCGTGAAGTGGGAAAACACGCAGATCTTGTCAACGAACAAGGGAGCCTTTATAAAAAGCTGTACGACATGCAGTTCAGGGCGTAATGTCTGTCTCTGTCATCATTCTTACAAAAAATGAGGAGAACAACATCACTGACTGCCTGCAAAGCGTTGCGTGGGCAGAGGAACGTATTGTGGTTGACTCCGGGAGCAAAGACGGAACAGTTGAGCGAGCCAGACAGCTTGCAACCAAAGTACTCGATGCAGAGTGGAAGGGATTCGGCGCAACAAAGAATCTCGCGCTGGAGCATGCAACTTGTGCCTGGATCCTCTGGCTAGACGCGGATGAGCGGGTGACTTCCGAGGCAGCGGTAGAAATTCAGGAAATTGTGCATGAGTCCGATTCGCGATTTGATGCATACGATGTTGCACGCCGGGCATACTTTCTGGGCAGGTGGATCAAACACTGCGGTTGGTATCCTTCTCGCGTGACGAGATTGTTCCGACGCTCGAAGGGAAGGTTCAGTGAGTCGCACGTCCATGAGGAGCTTCTCATGGATGGTCAAGTGGGTCATTTGCGGAACGATTTTTTGCATTACACCGATCCCAACCTGGTGCACTACTTCCGGAAGTTCAATCGCTACACATCCCTTGCGGCACAGGACGCCCGCTCAGCGAGGCGTCGTTTCTCATTATCGCAAGTGCTGCTTCGACCGGGTTTCATGTTTGCGAAGATGTACATTTTCCGCCTTGGTTTTCTTGACGGCATGCAGGGTCTCATACTCTGCCTGGCCTCTTCCGCCTACGTCTTTACAAAATATGCGAAATTGTGGGAACTCCAGAAGAAACGTATTTAAGGTGAAATGAATGAAATTTGGAATTATTGGAAACACCGATAAGGTTGGCTTGGCTGACGCGGTGGAGGCTCTTGTGCAAAAGCTGGATGCCTCCAACGTGAGCTACATTCTCGACCGCGATGTGTTTTCGTTGCTCGAAGGGAAGTCGAAAAAGAGTGCCGCGGGTCGCTGCACTACAGTGGAGGAGTGCGTGGAGGGAGCCGACATCCTTGTTGCATTTGGCGGCGACGGCACGATTCTTAATGCTGTCCGGGCTGTCGGTTCGCGGAGCACTCCGATTCTTGGCGTAAACCTGGGGAAGCTCGGTTTCCTGGCAGAACTCGCGCCGGATGAAATCGAGGCGGCGATTGGTGATATTCTCAAGAAGCAATATGTTATCGAGGAGCGACTGGTGCTGGAGGCTTCGTTCCCTTCGGATTCGGGGAAGCAGATCTATGCACTGAATGATATTGTCATCGGCAAGTCAAGCTATACCACCCTCATCGACCTCGAAACTCATATCGACGGATCATTTGCAGTGACCTACCGCGCCGATGGCCTTGTCCTCTCAACGCCGACGGGGTCCACTGCGTATGCGCTTTCGAATGGTGGCCCCATCGTTGTGCCGACCAGTAGAGTCATCGGCATTACCCCAATAGCGCCGCACACGCTCAGTGGCCGACCGTTGATCGTTCCGGACGAGAGTTCCATCCGGGTGATTGCTCACGCCAACAGCGACGATGTTTCCTTTTTCGCCGACGGGCAGTTGGCCGGGAGTTATCGTTCACCGGTCGAGATTCGTCTCAAGAGTGCATCATTCAAAGCAAGGCTTATTAAACGTGTCGATCGATCATACTTTGATGTTCTGCGGGCGAAGTTGATGTGGGGAAAAGATCCGAGAGGTGTATGAAGAAGTCTGTGGGACGCTAGTTATTTGCAGCGCCTTCCTGTATCCACCGTTTGATGCCATTGATCTGATTTTGGTTGAGAGAGTTCCTATTCAGGGGCATTCTGATAACGCCGTTTCCCTCAACTCGCATGACCAGCTCGCTCTGGGCCGGATTGAACGGGACGACAACGCCAGGAGTCGAGAACCAATCCCCGTAAGCCTCTAACCTCACCCGTCCTTGCGGCAATGATCCGCCATGACACCCTGAAAATACACATGTCTGATTGAACAACAACTGCACCTGCGCCGAGTAGCTTACCATTGAATCGGGGAACATCACGGTCGACGGACTTCCATCAGGACCTGTAAGGGTGTCGTCTTTACAGCCAGGGGTCAGAAAAGCGAAGTAGACGATGACGAAGAAAAATCCAACAATAATGTCACGAGATACTTTGTGCAACCTGCGCCTTTTCCATTGAGTCCAGATAGAGCAATCCCGCCATATGTGCTGAAGCGAGATACGAATAGAACAAGGTGAAGAAGATCCCGACGATCAGCACTATTAATCCCACCGCTGCGAAAGACTGAATCCCCACAGTTATCAGTGCAACAATGATTGCGTTCTGCCAGTTCATCTTGAATTGACGAACAATCCCGGCTATATCAAGCGCCTCGGAAATACTCTCGGTCGCTGCAAAACGCGCGGAAATGATTGGCGTCAGAGCCGAGAGTGCAAGAGTGTACGGCAAGAGGATAATGACGAGAAGAATGCTCATGATATTGATGAGCGTGGAGATCTCCTGGCCTCCGGAAAGGGATGCGGCAATGACTGCGGCGAGAAAGAGGACATACAGCAAGATCACCGGGATAAGATAGACGAGATAGACAACAAAGTATTTGAAACCCAGAACGAACTTTTCACCCATTTCATCCCATTCCGGCATCGGATTTTCGTCTTTCCGAATAACTCTTTGAATCACCTGAACGTAGTAGCCAAGGAGAAAGAATATCCCAACAACCAGAATGCTGAGCAACATGAAAAGTGCGGCCAGAAGGAATTTAGAGAGCCATCGCTGATCTTTAAAGGGGAAGGTAAATGATATGCCGAGGTTTTGCATCATGAGGTCAACGCGTCTTTTTAATACGGCAAAGGGAACGCTTCGATGTTCCCTTGTGTGGAGCTGAGGGGGATCGGACCCTCTACGAGTCTGCGACTCGTAGAGTCGTAGACTGACCTCGTGAATGCCATTCAGGTTGTTTCATGTAGAGTGAAGTGAACTAGCCTGCTGGGGTCAAAACCTGAGATCAACTTTTTCTTACGATCGGAGTTCCACTTGGTCTTCAATTCCCACTCGCGCCACATTGCTTCAGCACGAGTGGCATATTCCTCGACGTAGGCGAGTCGATACGGAGCTCGCGACCTTGAACTCTTGACTCTGCCTGTGTTGTGTCGCTTCATGCGGACCTGCAGATCCTGAGTCTGGCCAGTGTATAAGGAGCCGTCAACGGTGCTCACCAGAATGTACACGTAGTACATAGTGGAGCTGAGGGGGATCGGACCCCTGACCTCGTGAATGCCATTCACGCGCTCTCCCAACTGAGCTACAGCCCCGTGATCATGAGAATTGTGCGTCAAATATACATATTCACTTTTCGAAAGTCAACGAACTCATATGAGGCAATGCATGTTTCAACTCAATTGGGTAACTTATCACGTTCACAAAATTGTTCTTAGAGGTTCTATGCAACTTCTTGCTTCGTATCTCCGCCGATACTGGAAACTGATTGGGCTTGCGCTTTTTCTGGCAACGGTCAATCAGGTTTTTTCTCTTCTCGATCCGTTGATTTTTCGCCATGTTATCGATGAGTATGTCACTAAGTATGACAAGTATTCCTCCGAGCAGTTTTTTAAGGGCGTCAGCCTGTTGCTGGCTGCGGCCGTTGGAGTAGCTTTCGTCTCCCGCGTGGCGAAGAATATTCAGGACTACGTTATTAATGTTATCACCCAACGACTCGGCGCGAAGATCTACTCTGACGGCCTGGGCCACTCCCTGGAATTGCCTTACGCGGTGTTTGAAGATCAGCGAAGCGGTGAAACTCTTGGAAAGCTTCAAAAAGTCCGTACAGATGTTGAGAAGCTCGTCGCCTCTTCGATCAACATCCTGTTTACCACGCTTGTTGGAATTATCTTTGTGATGATCTACGCATTTAGTGTCCACTGGCTGATTGCCCCGGTCTATTTCCTCACAATTCCCCTATTGGGTTTTGTCAGCTCGATTCTGAGCAAAAGAATCAAGAAGATTCAGAAGCGAATTGTAGGAGAAACGACGGCACTGGCCGGTTCAACAACGGAGTCCCTGCGGAATATCGAGCTGGTCAAGAGTCTTGGACTTGCCAAGCAGGAAATTGGGCGGTTGAATGCCACCACCGACAAGATCCTGGATCTTGAGCTGATTAAGGTTCGGCACATCCGGAGCTTGAGTTTTATTCAGGGAACGACGGTGAATTTTCTTCGAACCAGTATCATGTTCCTGATGATGTACCTGATCTTTGCACAGGAGATTACTGTTGGTCAGTTCTTTTCTCTTTTTATATATTCATTCTTCATCTTTGGCCCTTTGCAAGAGCTGGGAAATATTATCAACATCTACAGGGAGGCAGAGGTCTCTCTTGAGAATTTTCAGGAAATCCTCAATACCCCCAGAGAGCCGCGCGCCGCGTCTCCGAAAGAAACGAAGGCGCTTACGACACTTGCGTTCGACAAAGTGAGCTTTCAGCACCAATCGGCACAGACGAAGGCTCTGGAGGATATTTCCTTCGAAACGGTACGAGGAGAAACCATTGCATTCGTCGGGCCCTCAGGTTCCGGTAAGACTACACTTGTGAAGCTCCTTGTCGGTTTGTATCGCCCGCAAGCGGGACACATTTTGTACAATGGTATCCAGGAGGACGAGATCGATTTGGATAAATTGCGTGAGCGCATTGGGTTTGTCACCCAGGATACGCAGCTCTTCTCCGGCACGATACGAGAGAATCTCCTTTTCGTCAATCCCACAGCGACCGATGCAGAGTGCATGGACGTACTTGAAAAAGCCGCGTGTCAGAGTTTGCTTGAGCGGGCAGAGAAAGGTCTTGATACGATGATTGGGGAGTCTGGCGTCAAAGTATCGGGAGGTGAGAAACAGCGACTTTCCATCGCGAGGGCTCTCCTGCGAAAACCCGAGTTGCTCGTCTTCGACGAAGCGACGTCTGCGCTCGATTCGCTGACGGAGGAGGGAATCACTGAAACTGTTCGCGAAATCTCCCAGTCACAGGCAGTCATAACCATCCTCATCGCTCATCGACTGTCAACAATTCTTCATGCGGACAGAATCTACGTCCTTGAAAAAGGAGAGATCGTTGAATCAGGAGGGCATGAAGAGTTGTTAGAGTTGAAGGGACTGTATTATGCGATGTGGCGGCAGCAGATTGGCGAGCGAAGTGGAAGCCGGTCGCAGCTTGTACAAACAGGAATGCGCGTTCTCCAATCGTAGGCCGCTTCTAAGCCAGCAAAACACTTCCACCAAGGAAGAGCCCAAACAGAATACTGAGGGCGCCTGCCGCCCAATGAAGTCGTCTGTGAACTTCTTCGAACTTTGATGTGAGTGCGAAGGGTAGAGAAAGAGTAGCGCTCATCAGTGTCATCCCTCCAATCGATCCCACCCCAAACACAATAATGTAGAGAAACCCGAGCGAAAGCGATTGGATGGTGGTGAGGACGACCAACATGAGAGCTGCGCTTCCGGCAAGACCATGGATGAGCCCGACGACAAGGGGTCGTGCGTTAGCGCGAATAAGGGAAACCAATTTGCGTGCGAGCCACCATTGTCTCAAGTGATGTGTGTGGGCGACGTGTTTCTCCCGACTTTCATGGACGTGGGGATGAACGTGGCGATATCCATCGTGTGAGTGAACGTGCATGTGGATTTTACCGCCTCCGATGAGGGTCCGGAGAACCCTGATGCCGAGAATAATCAGCATAAGGGCTACAGCAAGTTCCATCACGTTGGCGATCCTTTCAGGAATTGCGATGTCGAAAGCGAGCACCATGGACCCAACAGCAAGGAGAGCGATCGTATGTCCGATTCCCCACACGGTCCCAATGAACGAAGTTTTCAAGATTCCCCGGCGATCAGTGACAAGGGTGCTGATGGCAACCAGATGGTCGGTATCAAGCGCGTGCCGAAGCCCAAGGGTAAACCCAAGCCCGAGGACAGTCAACGAATGAGAGTCAAGAATCGTTTCGTACATCTGCATCTCTTCCTTTGCATCTCTTTCTTCTTGCGAGGAAAAGATACGGATTTAGAATGATGTATGAAAGGAAGAAGAAATGCCGCCCTGATGATTCAACAGAGCGGCAGAAGGCATTTCTACATTGAAGCTAAAGACGGAGAATGAGATTTTCCGTGCATGATTTGAAGTTCACGGTCAGCTCTTTTGTTTTCCCCAGCCGCCCGAAAAATCTCTTCTGCTCTTTTGTGCAATTCGATATCAAGTGAATTGAGCCGAAGCGCGCGTTCAATGAGAGGCACAGCGCTCTTACTCTGTCCTGTGAGATGAGTAAGCCAGGCGTATATTTCCAATACCTCCGTATGATCAGGTCGACGCTGAACATCACGTTGAATTCTTTTCATCGCTTCCTCCAGATGAGTCCTGTGCTGAGCACAAAGGGCAGCATAGTCGAGGTCGATGTTCCAACCGTGTCTCTCGTGGGCTTCAAGATCGGAAAGAACCCGCTCGACCAACTCTGCTTCCTTGTTGTTGTTTTCAAGAAGTTGGTAAACGCGTGCAGCTTGTTCAAGAAAATGGTGTTCGTTCATCGCCGCGAAAGCACTATCAGCAAGGGAGATCGCTCTGTCATAGTTTCCCCTGCTGATTTCGACTTCTGCAAGACCGCTGAGAGCGAATGCATAAGAAGCCCGTTCCTGCAACACCCCACGATAAACGTATGCAGCCGTGTCCTTTTTGCCCATGTGAAGAAACAAGTTACCGAGGTTGAAGAGAGTCCATGCCCGGTTTTCACTTCCCCACACACCGGCATCTGCAGCGGACGTCATCGCAATGATTGCCCCCGGAAGATCACCATGTAATTCGCGCAGGTATGATGCGCGTGAGTATGACCGAAGGTCGGGGCGGAGGGCAAGCAGCTTATCGCAGGCCTGCACGGCTTCCTCGTACCTCCCCAACTCGACAAGCGCGTCCACAAGGACACCTTGCGCGAAAGAGCTATACGGATTCTGTGCCAGTGCTGCTCGCGCTGTTTGTTCTGCCTTTTCGAATTGGTGCAGGTTCGCAAAAAGAGATGCCTGCACGCTGAGAGCTTCAAAGTTTGTCTTGTCGATATTAATCGCCTGATCGAGAAGGTATTCAGCCTTGGGAACGTACTCCAGGTCCTTACCCGACACACGTGCTTCCTGAATGAACAACTGTGCTAGCTGGACATAATTTCTTGGATTGTCCGGGTGGTTCTCTATATGTTCACGAAAATAACCCACACTTTTTACGGTATTAAGAAACTCCCCATTGCCATCCTTTTCGGAGATCGTTGGTATTATCGTTGGAGTTTGTTGGCGAAAGAAGATAATGGCGCCGACGATGATCATTCCACACGTGGTGACGAGGGCTAATCGACGTTTCCAGGTTTTCATAACGTTTCCTTGGTTTACAGAAATTGCAGGTTGCCTGATGCCTGAGACAATCAGGCAACCCGAATGATGTTTATTTAATGAGAACTGCCTTCTTTGCTGGAAGGACGGTGTTACCAACTTCCATTCGGTAGTAGTAGGTCCCTGACGCAACTCCGCGAGCATCCCACTGAACAGAATAAGTTCCAGGTGTTTGCTCGCCGTTCACCAGTGTTGCCACTTCCTGCCCAAGTCCGTTGTACACTTTCAGTTTGACAACGTCGTTTCGAGAAACGTGATACTTGATCGTTGTCGAAGGATTGAAAGGGTTGGGATAATTCTGTTCAACGACAAATCCCTCCGGGACACCAATCCCGAGCGTTCCGGTGTTCACGCTGGTGAGAATTGGTTGTTCCGCAGTTAGCTGCTTCACATAGTCATATCCTCTGTGTGGATCAGCAAGGTACGGGAACGACGTAAGGAGAGGAACATCGTTGTGTGTTGGTCCTGCGTTGTATCCGAGTTCAGCCAACAGCATTGGTGAAGCTAAGTCGCTGTAATTTGCCGCAACCGCATCATTGAAGGGGAGGCCGACCGCGGCCAGAACCAATCCACCTACGGCTTGGAGTTCAATCGTGGTGACGTCATCTTCCAGTCGTCGACCGTTGGGGAATCCATCCATGTGAGGAATTGCCTGGATCGTCGTATCGCCGTATTGGGGGTCAGTGAGTCCCAACACTGCTGCTCGCACCAGACCGGAGCGGGAATTATTAGTGAACTCTTGTGTCGACCGTGAAGTGACGGGTGTGGCCATGTTCAGTCGCAGCATGTCACCGCCATAAATCGCTCCCCCTGGAGTTGCAGTAATCGGGAGAAAATTATGGATGAAGGGTTTTCCTTTGCTCAACGGCCCGCCGGTCTTTCCCGTTGCGAGTTGGTAGGGAATAAGGTTCGGCACGCCAAAGTAAAAGATGGGGTAGATATCGACTCTGCGCGGTTTCCCTTGAGCTACCAAAGTTGGCTGCAGCGGTACGGCAAACGCAGTATTGCTGAGATCTGGAACTGGATTTAATTGTGTTACTGCCCATGCACCATCATGCGTGTTTCCGAAATCGAAACCAGGAGTTGAGTATCCGGGAATGACACCGATTGCAGGGTAGGATTGCGACTGAATGCGGAGATCACTAAGTGACGGAACAGCGCCGCCGAACAACCTGTCATCCAAATATAAACCGAGTTCCGGGTTGGCAAAGTAGTCGACAAAAGTTGTCTCTGCTACACTATACGGCGTTACTGCATTCCAGTAATCCTTCATGCCGATGGGAATAATCGCTTCGTTCGTGAGCGGCATGCCCAAGCGCGATACCTGAATCCACGGTCCGCTATAGGTCGGAGGCCCACCTGCCGTGGACAACGTAGTGACCTGCTGACGGCTGGCCGAGGCCCAAACGCCGATGACAAAATCCGGATCGAGAAGGCCAGATGCCTGGTTAACGTTATGACCATCCTTTTGCAGAAGGTTAATCGGAATTTGTAACACAATCGCATGTGTGTTGAACCCGGCGACTGCGTCGCGTGCGTTGTCCGGGTTTGCCGGATCTGTTCCATAAACACTCCGCGTCTGCCCAAGGTCGAAAACCCCGCCGAGATCGACAAAGAACGGGTCATCACGCGGCCCACAGAAAACGCGTTCACCGGACGAAGCTGTGGTGATAGCATTCGCAACCAGAGTGCTATATGGCGTATTCAAACCGACCGGTCCTTCAATGGATCGGGACCCGATATTATTCGGGGGAACAGTTCCACTGGTCACAATGGTCGAAAAGGTCATGCCGCCATCAGTACTTTTCTCGCTGACATAGGTTGTCTGTAGGTTTTGCATTCCCAGCCGAATATTAAAGAAGGTGGTTGGGTCCTGGTTTGTCTGACTGAACATGAAACGGTAAGTGATATCGTCCTTCGCAGTACCAATAGCCCCGACCGTCGTTTTGTTTTTTATATGGATTTCGTAGCGAACACCGGTGCCAAACGTTGAATAGTTGGGACCTCCTTCCGGAAGTTCGAGTGGAATGTAGGTTGCCACAATGGTAACCGTGTTCGTATCGTCTGGCGATCGGAATGCATAGAGGTCGCAGTTATCGGCCAGAGGATCGTTGGCAATAAGCGGTGCTTCGCGGTGGCTCGATGCGTCGGTGGTGCCAAGAGGAAGCACCAGTGCCATTGCAACGAGGACAACCACAGAAGCGGCACCAAAGAGTAGTCTCTTCATAGAATCTCCTTTGAGGATGTGTGTGAATTGAAATGATGGAGGTGCGAATCATTCCTTCGCGAACTCTCCTTTGGTCAGCTGCAGCAGACTGCCCGGTATACGAAGAGAACGATGATGTGGATTGTCGGTCGGAATTATTTTTCAGATGCGAAATCCAAATCGGCCATGAATTCGTATACTTCGATTTACCCTGGATGAGGGGTTTGCATTTCCTGTGTCAAATTGTTTTCTTGAACCATGTTATTTGCGCACAATTGTTCCCGATCTGGCCGTTCTCGATTGAACGGCTGTTTCATTTCAAGACCGGGACTCTCTTGATTCATCTGGAGCGTTTTCATGAGTCGATCTAATCGCGTTTTCATAATCTCTCGGGATGCACTCATTCTCGTTATCGGGCTGTCTTGTTCTTGTGGCTCGAATAATCGTTCGGAATCGTCCAAAAGTAATTTGGTCACAGAATTTGTTAGGAAGAATATGGAAGTAGGAAAAAGGCCAAACCGGCTTATTCATGAAAAGAGCCCGTACTTGTTGCAGCATGCGTTCAATCCGGTCGACTGGTATCCATGGGGCGATGAGGCGTTCGAGAAAGCGCGGAAAGAGCAGAAGGTTATCTTCCTCTCGATCGGGTATTCGACGTGCCACTGGTGTCACGTAATGGAGCGTGAGTCATTTGAAAACGATTCTATTGCCGCCGCGATGAACCGGTATTTCATTTGTATCAAGGTGGACCGTGAAGAGCGACCGGATGTGGATAAGGTGTATATGACAGCTTTGCAAGCTATGGGGCAGGGAGGTGGATGGCCTATGTCCATGTTTCTGACACCGGATTTGAAACCATTCTTCGGGGGGACATACTTTCCACCGAATGCAATGCATGGTCGACCCGGCTTTCCCGACGTTCTTCAGCGTATTCATGAGATTTGGCAGAATGATCGTCAGAAAATACTGGAGTCGGCAGATGGACTGACGAAATTCCTCAAAGAGTTGCCGATCTCACCGCAGGCAACTGGTTCTATCTCGGCGAAAATGCTCGACTCCTGCTTTCAACAGGCAGAAGCACAATATGATCCGAAGTACGGCGGCTTCGGTGGTGGGCCTAAATTTCCGCGACCGGTGGTATTCAATTTTCTTCTCCGGTATTACGAACGGACGGGAAACAAAATAGCCCTCGCGATGTCTGAAAACACTTTGCGGAAAATGTCACTTGGCGGAATGTATGATCACATAGGTGGTGGATTCCATCGGTATTCGGTGGATGGAGAGTGGCGTGTTCCGCACTTCGAGAAGATGCTGTATGATCAGGCGCAGTTGGTCTTTTCGTATGTTGACATATACAAAATAACAAAGGATCGGTACTTCGAATCTGTCGTTCGTGATGTCCTCAAATACGTTTCGAAGGACATGACTGCGCCAACAGGGGGTTTCTATTCTGCGGAAGATGCTGACAGCGAAGATCCTGATCAGCCTGGGGAAAAGGGAGAAGGCTCTTTCTATGTCTGGGAAAAGAAAGAGGTACTTGAGATTCTTGGCGATAAAAGGGGGGAACTGTTCAGCTACTACTTCGGTATTGAGGAGAAAGGAAACGCACTGCAGGATCCCCAGCAGGAATTCCTCCGAAAAAATATTCTGTATGTGGCACACACCGCTGCCCAGACAGCCGGGAAGTTTGGAAAAGACGAGGGGGATGTCGCTGGAATTCTGAATGAGTGCAGGGAAACGCTTGCGGCGAAACGCGCAGATCGGCTCCGTCCACATCTGGACGACAAGATCCTCACATCCTGGAATGGTCTGATGATTAGCGCGTATGCCCGTGCCCATCAAACATTCGGCGATCCGGAGTATCTCAGGCAAGCGGAGCGAGCCGCATCATTCATTCTGGAAAAGCTGTACGACAAGAACTCCGGACTGTTATTACGTCGGTACCGCGATGGTGAAGCAAAACTGGAAGCACACCTGGAGGATTACAGCTTCTTCGTTCAGGGTCTGTTGGATTTGTATGAGACTTCCTTTGATGTTCGGTGGCTGCAGGAAGCGATAAGGCTCACCAAGACGGCGAACGACATTTTCTGGGACAAGGAACATGGAGGCTACTTTGACACGTCGGGGAAAGACCCATCGGTGCTGGTGCGGATGAAAGAACAGTACGATGGGGCGGAACCGACCGGCAATTCGATCGCAGCGATGAACCTCCTTCGTTTGTCGGAGATGGCAGATAATGCGGATTGGCGGACAAAAGCGGAGAAGACGCTGTCATTGTTCAGTACCGTTCTCGAGAAGCATTCCTTCACTGTCCCTCAAATGATGGCCGCGGTTGATTTTTCTCTGGGGGCACCGCTTCAAGCAATTGTCGTTGGAGCGCACGACAAGAAAGAAACGCAGGCCATTCTCCGCGAGATCAACGGTCGCTATATTCCGAACAAGGTCGTTCTTTTGGTCGACCCGGCAATGGGTGATGTGTCGGCTATCCTTCCCTTTGCTGCCAAACTTTCGATGGTGGATGGAAAGTCGACTGCGTATCTCTGTGAAGACTATGTTTGCAAGCTTCCGGCAACGGATGTGGCCACGGTTGTCGGATTACTGGAAGGAAGAAACGGAAAACATTAGGCATGAATGGGGAATTAACAAGAAAGCGGTGTCAGAATCCTGACACCGCCTTTTCGTTGAGTGTTACCCTGCTTCCGCTTCACCGCGAATGAGATCAAGAATAAACAGACGAGCACCAAGCAGCAGTGTCGCCCGCTGGTTGCCGTCGAAGGTGATAGTACCGGTGCGCGAGAACGATCGTCCATTGGATGCCTGGACCGATATTGAAACTGTTGCCGTACCGCTTTGAATCAGTTTGGTAAACTTGTCCACTTCCACATTCGTGAGGGACATTGTGATCTGACTCGTGATCGAGAGTTGATCCCGCACCTTAAATTGCTGGCTTCCAAGACGGAGATACGATCCGTTGACGGTCAACGTTGCATTTGAATCAACGATGTGATTGAGATTCAAGACCGCGTTCGCCGAGTCATCCGATGACATACGCGGAAGATCGTACACCCCTTTCATGGCGTACGACAAATCAAGTGTGTTCCCAAGGTTCGAAAAGAGATAGCTGATGTAATAAGTATATCTATAGCTGTATCCGAGCCCGAACGCTTGTCGCACGATGGTGGTATCGAACGTGATGCCATCGATCGTTGCAGGGGCATCAGGGGCAGTTGGCCCGCTGCCAAGCTCAGCCGCCAACTTCAATTGAGCCGAGAGACCTTCGCTTGAAGAACTACCGCCCATCGACGCAGCAACGACATCCGCCGCGTCATCCTCGGTAATTGCACTTTGGGAATCTGTTGGAGATAGGTTTTTCCCGCACCCGATGACCGCAACAGAGGCCACCCCGACCGCGCATAGAAGTAGAGTAAGAGAGTGAAGATATTTGTGTGACATTGTATTTTCCTTTCCGAGAGACATATTATTTTTTACCCCAATGGCCTTCGACGTACATCCATCCGCCACGAGTTTTTTTCCAATGTCCACCGACCCAGACAAAGCCTCTGCGCCCATTGACCCACTTGCCGGGAACCCATTCATGCGATTGAGTCCTCGCGTTCCATCGCCATTGACCGCCGATCCATACGCTGTGCACATGTGGCCTGGCAATGATGACTTCTTTTCTTGCCGCAGGTGGTCGAACCTTCACGACAACGCCAACCCCGGCGAAAGTTACATCCGCGGATACGCACAGCGCGGCAGCAAAAAGGACTGCTATGAATTTTGACCGTTTCACTGTTACCCCCGTAGAGTTTATTTAATGCTGTTTTTTTCGTTTCTTGGTCAAGAAGGTTCCAATTGCTGTGCCAAGTCTTGTTCTCCAAAAACACGTTGTTCTGAGACAGTTTCCCCTTCAAAGTGCCGGATTCGGATTCTCTAATGCTGGAATTCAGCCATTAGCCTGCAAGTGCCACCGTTGTTCATACTTACGAGGACATCATGAAATGTTGTTCAACAAAAGGAGCAGCAAAGTTTTTCTCCAAGAATTCTTCAAGATACGCAAGAAACTTTAAGAGGAAGGGCCTCGATAAGGCACAGCAAGTACTCGCCGATGGGTTATTAACTCTGGGCATCAGGGGTAATTCTGTTCTGGAAATCGGATGTGGAGTGGGTGGGCTGCACATCTCCTTGCTGGACGCCGGTGCAGTTACTGCGTTTGGTATCGATGTTTCGGCCGAGATGGTTGCGAAGGCAAGGGAATTTGCTTCCCAGCGTGGGCATGCAAACAAGGTATCATATGTGGTCGGCGACTTGCTCGAGATGAATGGCAGTGTGCCGGTGTCCGATATCGTTATCATGGACAAGGTGCTCTGTTGCACGTATAGGCCCCTGGCGATGATCTGTGAATCGGCAAGCCGGACGAAGAAGTATTTTGCAGTCTCGTATCCATCATCGCGTCTTCTGCCACGGCTGATGTTCTCGACATCCGAATACGTTGGGAAGGTTCTTGGATGGTCATTTCATCCTTGGTATCATCGTCCGGAATTGCTTGAAGATGAAATGAAGCGGTCAGGATTGGTAGAGGTGTATAGCGAGAGGACCTGGCTTTGGCAGGTGAAGATCCTTGAAAAGAAGTAGCTACGATGCTTGGTGGAACGTCCAGCCTGGTTTTCTTGAGCGAAGCGTTGCGCGCTTGTTCTCACTCAATTCTTTTTCGAGGTCTTTCACAAACCTCCTTGCCTGATCTTCATTCAAGAACCAGTCCGATGAAATCAACTTCTTGCCGAATATTCTTTTACGGTGGACGCGCACAATCCACGGCGATCCTATTTCTTTGATTTGCCGAAGAGTGATGATGTAACCATTGCCGGGGTTGATTGTCAAGTGGCGCGGCATCTCCTGAAATGTGGGATAGCCACATTGTACTGAGAAGAGCGTTCAAAAACAACAAAGTGCTGGTCATGCCTGGACGTGAAGTCATTATTAAGAGTGGCGTCGTTATTTCGAGTGACGAATTGAAATTCGTTTTTTCCCGGAGTGGAGGGCCGGGAGGGCAAAACGTGAATAAAGTTGCCTCCCGGGTCACGCTGATGTTTAGCGTGAATGAATCCACTTCACTTTCGGACAAACAAAAAAAACAAATTGTTTCTCAGCTTCGTTCTCAGATGAGTGCAGACGGCACTCTGACGGTTAACGTCCAGGAAAGCCGAAGTCAATATCGGAATCGAGAGATTGCAGTGGAGAAATTGTCAGCGATGCTGCGAACAGCTCTTGCGCCGAGGAAAAAGCGCATTGCCACCCGAGTTCCTTCCGGGGCAAAGAGAGACCGCGTTGATTCAAAAAAAAGGCGTAGCCGTACGAAAAAATTGCGCGGCAGGGCATTCCCTGATGAATAACTGACGATCCGGATAGTTGCGGTCAGGTTGGAAATCAGTTATATTTGTGCGGATTTTCATCGGTCTACCGACCATTCCAAGCCGCTGGCCAACCTCGGCCACCATGTTGTTTTCTTTCCCAATCAAGACTGTCAGGGGTACGTTTGTCTGATGTAGTAAAGGGTCTCACGCCGCAACCCCTCTGGGATTTTTTTGCTAAGATCTCAGACATTCCCCGACCATCAAAGAAAGAACAGAAGATTCGGGCGTTCATCCTGAGTGTTTCGCGCGAACTAGCGCTTGAGACGGATCAGGACAAGACGGGCAACATTGTTGTTCGAAAGCCTGCGACGAACGGAAAAGAGAAATCACCATCGGTCGCGTTGCAGTGCCACCTTGATATGGTCTGTGAGAAGAACAGCGATATTGAACATGATTTTGAACGGGATGGAATCCAGCTTGAGCGAAGCAATGGATATATTCGCGCCAAAGGAACAACACTTGGATCCGATAACGGTATTGGTGTTGCAGCCGCGCTTGCTGTTATGGCGGATAGGACAACGGTCCATGGTCCAATGGAGTTTCTTTTTACGATCGATGAGGAAACCGGTCTTACCGGCGCCCATGGATTGCAGAGAGATTTCCTTAAGAGCAAGATTCTCCTGAATCTGGATTCAGAGGAGGATGGAGCCCTGTATGTTGGATGTGCAGGTGGACGCGACACCCTGTTGACACTCACGGTCAAAAGGGAAAAAATTCCATCAGAGGGAGTTGGGTTTCTGCTCGAGATGAAGGGATTGAGTGGGGGGCATTCAGGGATCGATATCGACTCCGGCAGGGGAAATGCGATAAAGCTTCTTGCAAGAATTCTTCATGCGATCGGATCAAAGACAAGGATATTCTCGATCGACGGCGGCAGTCTTCGAAATGCAATTCCCCGCGAAGCAAGGGTAAGTATTTGGGTGAGGAAGGAAGATGCAGGATGGGTGGAAGGACAAGTATCGATGTGGAATCTCACTTTTCGCAACGAGTTTGGCGCGGTTGAACCCTCTCTGAATGCTGCAGTCTCTCCACTCAACAAAACTGAAACCGAAGCCCTCACAATCAATGATCAAAAAAAGATTATCGATTTACTCGTTGCCCTCCCGCATGGTGTCATGCGCATGAGCCCTGACATTCCTGGTTTGGTCGAAACCTCGACGAACGTTGCGACAATCAAGACTGAACGAGAAGCAATAACCGTCGGGACGAATCAGCGAAGCTCAGTCCGATCTGCCCTTGATGAAGTTATGGCTCGGGTTGCAATCATCGGAGCGCTGGTCGACGCTCGTATTGAGACAACAGATGGCTATCCAGGATGGAAACCGAATTTGAATTCTACCGCACTGGCCGTTACAAAGAAATCCCATGTGACTCTGTTTGGGGCGGAACCTGAAGTGAAGGCCATTCACGCTGGACTGGAATGCGGCATCATCGGCGAGAAATACCCGGGCATCGATATGGTTTCGTTCGGCCCCACAATTCTGGGCGCACATTCTCCAACAGAACGTGTCGAAATCCGTACGGTGGAGCGATTTTGGAAACTCCTTACCCTGGTTCTCAACGAGTTTGCCGAGAAACAAGAAAACTAGAATATCGAAGAGAGGTATTTTCGATGACATTCGAATCATTTCTTCATGCCCTTCTCCCGAAGGATGGAAAATTCCTAAACCTGTTGAAAAAAGATGTCGAGAATCTCCTCGTTAGCGCTGACGTGTTTAAATCTCTTATGTCGAACGACATCTCTAAAGAAGAACGCGAGCAAAAGATCAAGAAGATTGAAGAGCTGGAACACAAGGGAGATGAGATTACACACCAGATATATAGCGATCTCGGTTCCACGTTCATCACGCCCTTCGACCGGGAAGATATTCATGAACTGGCGTCAAAACTCGACGATATTCTGGATGCAATGCAGGGAGCCGCAACTCGGATCAATCTCTATCGGGTCGATACGATCACGCCGGAGCAGGAGAGACTCGCCCATTTTGTGTATGAAGCCGTGGCTCAGCTCCATCGTGTGTTACCCGGGCTTTCCGACTTGAAGAATGCGTCGTTGATACGCGAAGGGCTCGTTCGGATTCATAGCATCGAAAACGAGTCAGACGACCTTTTTGAGCGTGCCATTGCGAATCTCTTTGATACCTGTAAAGACCCCATCTTGCTGATTAAGTCGAAAGAACTGCTTGTTGGACTGGAAGGGGCTACCGACAGATGTGAGGATGCCGCAAATGTTATCGATGGGATCATTGTAAAGAATGCGTGAACCTAAAGCGATGTTTCCTGAACGAGTTCTTCACTTCACGCTAAGCACGATCTGATGCTCAGCCTTGTCATTCTTGTTATCGTCCTGGCGCTTGTTTTCGATTTTCTCAACGGGATGAATGATGCTGCAAATTCGATTGCTACGATAGTATCAACACAAGTTCTCTCGCCACGGGCAGCAGTTGTCTGGGCGGCCTTTTTCAACTTTGCTGCAGCGTTTGTGTTTGGCGTTGCAGTTGCAAAAACGATTGGTAAAGGTATTGTCAATGTCGAGATCGTTAACGAGCAATTCATACTTGCGGCACTTGTCGGCGCGATTATTTGGACTGAGTTATGCACGCGGCTCGGGCTTCCCATCAGCGTATCGCATTCGCTGATCGGCGGGCTTGCCGGGGCAGGACTGATGAAGGCGGGAGTTGAGGGGTTGATCATCCCGGGCATATTGAAGGTGACGATTTTCATCTTTGTTGCCCCGATACTCGGCATGGTTATGGGATTCTTTTTCATGGTTGGCGCGACGTGGGCTGCCCGGAACCAACCGCCAAACCGAGTAGACCGTGCTTTCCGGCTTGGTCAGCTCATTTCATCGGCTGCTTTTAGTCTCGGGCACGGAACTAATGATGCTCAGAAAACCATGGGTATCATCGCGTTAGTCCTTTATGCCGGAGGATATCTTGAAACCTTTACCGTCCCAATATGGGTTATACTTTCGGCACACCTTGCAATTGCTGCAGGGACTTATATCGGGGGCTGGAAGGTGGTGCGGACAATGGGCATGCGGCTTACTCATCTCCGCCCGATTGGCGGGTTTTGTGCTGAGACTGCAGGTGCTGCGATGCTCTTTGGGACGGCAATAGCGGGTATCCCGGTTAGCACTACGCACACCGTAGCGGGTGCGATCATGGGTGTGGGGGCTACCCGCAGGCTCTCCGCAGTTCGATGGGGAATCGCAGGTAAGATCATTGCCGCATGGGTTTTAACGATTCCTGCATCTGCAGGGGCTGCAGCGCTTATGTTTTACATAATTGAGCTGATCTCGCCACTTTTCTAGGCACTGGATGGGTGATATCTATCACCCGTTTATCTATGAGGTCTCCTTAGTATACAGGCGCAAGCCAGCTATTTTTCCTACAAAAACCCTGTTTAGAACTTAATATAAAAATTGTAAACCTTCTGACCATGTCATTTCCTGGTTAGACCAGATTGAGCACATTTCCACACTCTCGCTTTCAATGCGGCAAGAAACAATCCTTAATTTCGCATGCACGGATTTTTTTAGCTTTCAAGAACAACTTTAATAATGGAGGGAGATATATGAGAAAGAGATTAATACTGGCTGGCGTGCTCGCGGTCTTTGCTGCTGTGGGTGCAATAGCTCAAGGAGAGTGGACATATCCGGTCTCGGTTACAGACGGCTCAGCCAACGCAATCTTAACGATCGGCATAAACTCAGCAGGGACTGATGGTGAAGACCCGGGCCTAGACGTCCTAGCACCTCCCCAGCCGCCTGTCGGGGCATTTGATGCACGTTTCCGAGTTACATCCCCGCCGAATGATTTTTCAACTGACATACGTAGCAACTCTTCTTCAATAAAAACATGGGTTATGCTCTATCAGATTGGTACGGGTCCTGGTCCTATCATAGTTTCTTGGATACCCGGCAATTTGCCGGTCGGTCCCATATTTACCATTACTGACAACTTCAATGGAACGTTTCATTCCCAGGACATGAGGACGACAAGCAGCGTCAATACTGCAACAGCTGGAGGCGGGCTTCTTGCATCCGCGCTTCGCGTGGTGGTTGACGTTCCATTGCCTGTTCAACTTGCTTCGTTCACTGCACACCCAACGCAGCAGTCCACAGTCCTGTTGGAATGGTCAACAGTTTCTGAGGTGAACAACTTCGGCTTCGAGGTTCAACGCAAAGGATCGAGCGATCCGAGCTTTGCTTCGCTCCCTGGTGTGTTCATTCCGGGTCATGGAACGACAATCGAACCGCACTATTATTCACATACCGATGAAACCGCGAGTGCGGGCCAATGGTCGTACAGACTCAAGCAAATCGACTACGATGGAACGACCAGTTTCAGTCCGGTTGTAGTGGTGGATATTCTCACGGGAGTAGGCGCGCAGGAAATTCCAACTGAGTATTATCTGGATCAAAACTACCCGAACCCATTCAACCCATCGACCGTCATCGAGTACGGTTTACCTGAGCGGGCAAATGTTTCCCTGACAGTTTACAATTCGCTTGGACAAGTCGTCGCGACGCTTGTTCAAGGAGAGCAGGAGAAGGGCGTACACACCGTTCGGCTCAATGCTGCAAACCTATCATCCGGTGTCTATATGTACACGTTACAGGCAGGGAACTTTGTTTCGACAAAGAAGTTGATGCTCGTGCGGTAATTCTGAACAGTCTTAAGATTCGTAAAAAAAGCCCTTCCAGGTCGGAGGGGCTTTTTGCATTCAGTACGGGCACCGAAACCGCGCGTTTCCTTTCCGATCAA
>DASWHW010000046.1:0-12063 GCA_036397975.1 Bacteroidota bacterium | reverse complement strand
ACCACACGTGAGTTCCGTCCCATGCAACGCCTCCGAGGAATTTAGAAATTCGCATCGAATCGACAATCGTCCCGAGAGCATCAATCTTCATGATTGTGCCTGCAGAGGTGTATCGACGAAGATAGAAAAAGTTGCCTGAATCATCCTTTGCAAGGCCCTGGCTACTGACAACGCCGGCAGGTGCGATGACACTATCGATCGCAGTCCCGGAAAAATTCAGTTGAAAGATCTTTCTCCCTTCCGTTGCGTTCGAGGTATTGCTTGAGATATACAAGCTGCTCGTATCCGCGGTCAGCCCCCATGCAGAATTGAAATACGTCGAACTAGGAAGAGGAATAACCTGCACAATGCTTTGAGAAATGGCTGGCGAAACCATGGTACAAACGGTCAGAAGTATGGCAAAGACGCGAGGATAGCTTGGCTGATTCTTCATAGTGAAATCTCCATGGAAAGAGAACAAATTTTTGAAAAACGGAGGAGAGGGAAATGTCCCTCGAAGGAGCCCTGAACAATTCAAGATAGCAATTTGAGGGCTGAAATCAATCGGCTGGACTTTCCTTGCAACATTTGGCATATTGTCCATGTTCTCGCAAGAGAATCTTCGCGGAATTTTCCACGCACAAAACCAGAATTTCTTCCAACACATGGCAACAAAGGAGATACGTATATGCCTTCCATGTCCGCTTCACAGAAATCTGCGGTTCATGCCGCCGTCCTATTGCTTGGTGTGCTCGTGCTAAACCTCACCACTGTACAAGCCCCAGCGCAGCCGAAGGTTGAATTTGAGCAATATACCTTGAGCAACGGAATGATGGTGCTTCTCCACGAAGACCATTCCACCCCGGTAACCGCAGCCGTTGTCATTTATCATGTCGGCTCCAAAAATGAGAAGCCACAGCGGACCGGCTTTGCCCATCTGTTTGAGCATATGATGTTTCAGGGGTCAGAGCACGTCGGGGATGAGCAACATTTCAAACTTCTCCAGGAGATCGGCGCAAACATCAATGGCTCAACGAGCAGTGACAGAACAAACTACTTCGAGGTAGTCCCCAGCAATTATCTTGAGCTTGCTCTCTGGCTTGAATCAGACCGCATGGGCTTCCTCCTGCCGGCGATGACGCAGAAGAAACTGGACAACCAGCGGGATGTTGTTAAGAACGAACGGCGACAGCGGGTGGACAACCAACCCTACGGAACAGCAGGTGAGAAAATAGACAAAGCCCTTTACCCGGAGGGGCACCCCTACAGCTGGCCAGTCATCGGCTATATGGAAGACCTCTCGGCAGCTTCTCTGGACGATGTGAAGGAATTTTTCCGACTATACTATGCGCCTAATAACGCAGTACTCTCAATCGCTGGAGACATCAATCCGAAACAAACGAAAGAGTGGGTGCAGAAATATTTTGGTGATGTCCCAAAAGGAAAGGAAATTGAACGGCCGGGTGTTCAACTTGTGACCCTCAAAGAATCCAAGCGCATGATGTTTGAAGACAAGGTTCAATTGCCCCGGCTCTACATCACCTGGCCAAGCGCACAAAGGAACACTCGCGATGATGCGGTGCTGGATGTTCTCACAGACATTCTCTCTTCGGGAAAGAATTCCCGCCTGTATAAATCGTTGGTCTACGAACAGCAAATCTCTCAAAACTTGTTTGCATATCAGAACGGCTCAGAGATTGCCGGAGAAATGGGAATCGTTGCCACTGCTAAACCGGGAAAGACCTTGACGGAAATTGAATCGGCTGTGGAGGCGGAACTTGCGCGCCTTCTAAAAGAAGGCGTCACCAAAAAAGAAATTCAGACCTCGCTGAACAACAAGGAATCATCCCTTATCAATAGCCGCGCAACGGTCCTTGGGAAAGCCAATTCCCTCGCAACGTATTATGCCCTCACCGGAGATCCTAATAACATTAACACGGAATTCGACCGTTTCAAAGGTATTACCCCGAAAGAAGTTCTTGCCGTGGCAACGAAGTATCTGACAAAAGCGAATGTCGTTCTCAGCGTTGTGCCGGAGGGTAAACCTGAATTAGCTGCAGCGAATCCAAACGAGAAGGAGACACACAAATGAAACCGAACTACCTTCTCGCCGTTTCAGGAATTATCGGAGCTCTTCTTATGGCAGGCCAAACACATGGACAGTCAACGCTGGATAGAGGCAAACAACCCCCGGGACAACCGGTTCCGACAGTGAAGCTCCCCGCAATTCAAAAATTCACCCTGCCGAATGGGCTAAAAGTTCTCCTGGTGGAAAACCATGAACTCCCACTTGTTGCGTTTAATCTTGTCGTCAATGCGGGAACAGAGTTTGACCCGCTAGATCAACCCGGTCTTTCTTCCATGACAGCAGATATGATGGATGAAGGGACGAAGAGCCGGACCGCACTTCAGATCGCCGACGAGATAGACTTCATCGGGGCGTCCATGGATGTTCGTGCGACCACTGATGGCACATTCGCATCACTCAACACCTTAACGAAACACACGGATGCGGCGTTGAATGTGTTTGCGGACGTTCTCCTCCATCCGACCTTCCCACAGGCCGAATTCGATCGAATCAAGAATCAACGACTCACTTCCATCCTGCAACAGAAGGATCAGCCTGGCACGATTGCAAGTAATGCGTTCAGCTATGTCGTGTACGGGCCGCAGCATCCGTACGGAATAAATTCTTCCGGAACCGAATCATCGATCTCGAATCTCACCCGAGAGAATCTCGTTTCATTCTATGGAAGTCATTATCTCCCAAACAATGCCACCATGGTTGTTGTCGGAGACGTTTCACTTGCTTCCGTAACGCCAAAGCTGGAAAAGGCATTCAGTTCATGGAAGAAGGGCGAGACGCGGGCTGCGTCATTTCCACCAACCCCAAGTGTGGACAGGAGACGGGTCTATATGATCGACAAGCCTGGTGCTGCGCAATCGGAAATCCGGATTGGCTATCCGGCTCTTGCAAGAAACACTGAAGACTTTCAGACGGTCAACCTGATGAATCGGGTTCTTGGGGGACAGTTCAGCAGCAGATTGAATATCAGTCTTAGGGAAAAGCATGGATATACATATGGTGCACGCTCGTCCTTTTCGTTTAACAAAAAACCGGGTCCGTTCATCGCGAATGCAGCGGTCACGACAGCAAAGACAGACAGTTCCATACTTGAGTTTCTGTCGGAGATCGATTTAATGCACAACGAGGGAGTAACTGCGGACGAATTGGCCTTTGTGAAGAAAGGGCTCACCGGCAACTTCGCTTTGAGCTTTGAAACACCCTCACAGGTAGCCAACGCACTCAGGAATTTGGTCTTGTACGATCTCCCCGATGATTACTACCAGACCTATCTCCAGGCAATTGACAAAGTTACTCTGGATGAGGTCAAAGGCGCAGCCAAAAAATACCTTGACTCTTCAAAGATGGCAGTTGTATTTGTGGGAGATTTGAGCGTCGTAAGGGAGTCGGTGGAAAAGATGAATTTCGGTGAGACGGTATTGTGCGATACTGATGGAAAAAAGATTAATCCCTAGGCCGATGAGGAATCAAAGAGGCGCTTCGGCGCCTCTTCTGTTTATAGTTTCGCAATAATCGCTTCCCCCATCTCGTTCGTTCCGACAGACCCTTGCTTCTTAAGATCGGCAGTCACCGCCTTTCCCTCCTTCAAGACAGCGCTGACTGCCTTCTCAATCCTCCTTGCGGCCTCCCCTTCCCCGATATGTCGCAGCATTGCAACACCCGCAAGAATTAATGCACAAGGATTTGCGATATTTTTCCCAGCGATATCCGGGGCGCTGCCATGAACTGCTTCAAAGATTGCTGTCTCAAACCCGATGTTCGCACCGGGCGCTAATCCCAGGCCCCCGACCAATCCTGAAGCCAGGTCGGAGAGGATATCGCCGAATAGATTCGTCGTGACGATGACATCGAATTGATGAGGATTGATCACCAGTTGCATCGCTGTGTTATCAATGATTCGATCATTCACCTCAATTTCAGGGTACCGCGTGGCTACTTCATGAGCAACTTTCAGGAAGAGGCCTTGCGTATACTTGAGGATATTTGCTTTGTGGACGATGGTCACTCTCTTTCGTCCGTGCGTACGCGCGAACTCAAATGCGTACTCCGCCACCCGTTGCGATCCTGTTCGGGTGACGATCCCGACCATTTCCGCGATATCTTCGTTTGCACCGATAAAGTGCTCAATGCCGGTGTAAAGCCCTTCTGTATTTTCCCGGATAATAACCAGGTCGATATCGCTGTAACGAGAGGGAACGCCTTCAAATGTCTTTGTTGGACGGACGTTCGCATACAGATCGAATTCCTTGCGAAGAGCGACATTCACACTTCGAAAGCCGGAACCTACCGGAGTGGTGAGCGGACCTTTCAACGCAACCCTGGTCTTCTTGATCGACTCGATGACATGCGGCGGAAGGGGATCCTTATACTTATCGATTGCCGCCAAGCCTGCGGCAACCCGGTCCCAATCTATCTTCACTCCCGCAGCCTCGATAACTCGGACCGTTACATCAGCAATGCTCGGACCAATTCCGTCTCCAGGGATCAGAGTAACTTTGTGCATCGGTTCCTTCGGATCTTTTAAAAGGGGTGCAAATTTAGTGAAAAGGCTATGGAGAAACAAACCCGGCAGAAAATCAAAAGCGGTTTGTGGTCGCCACCGGAGGTCCGTGGAGGACGCTTATCATTCATTCTCAAAATGCAGTGTAGATGTAGTACACTCCCCCCAGCATTACCAGCACACCTGCGCTGCGCTTCAACCAGGTCGCACCCTTTGAATGATCGGTCCAGTTGAGATACTTCTGCACCGTTCCCGCTGTGCCTCCTGCTGCAACAATCACTGCACAGTGGCCGACGCCGAACGCAGCGGTTAGGGAGAGTGCCTGAAGCATGTTCGTCGTTGCAACGCTAAACGCCACACTGAGTACTGGTGCCATGTAGGCAAACGTGCACGGGCCAAGGCCGATACCGAAGATGAGTCCCAGCAGCAACGCCCCCTTCCACCCCCGTGCATACGATTTTTGCGGCATGAATCCGTTCCATGACAAATCAATGACATCCATCAGGTAAAGACCGACCACGAAAAACACCCCGGCTACGATGATGTTGCCCAACATCCCGACATCTCCCATCATCCGACCGGCGGAAGCGGTAATCGCTCCAATCAATCCGATCGTGATCAGGATCCCTACGCCAAACACGAGGGAGAGGCGAGTACGAGCGCTTCACCCCTTCCTTGCCCTGACTGCTGATGTACCCGATAACAAGGGGAATACTGGAGAGGTGACACGGACTGAGGATAATGCTGATGACACCCCAACCCAAGGCGGCAACCAGAGCGAGTCCAAATGTTTCGCTCATTGCCATACTCAGCCAAGTGAACAGGTCATCGAGCATGGCTATTCTCCACTCGGACTTTCAAGCCCCGATTCTGGAAAAGCTTGTCGATCTCTGCTTCAGGATAGAAACCTTCATGTCTGAAGAATTCCTTGCCGTTCTTGTCGAGGAAAACCTGTGTGGGAATCACCCGTATGCCATACTTCTCTGCATACTCGGCCTGGTCAGCTTTCCAGACGTCATAGAACACGACGTTCACCTGCTCGCCGTACTTCTCCTCGATGGCTTTCATCACCGGTTGCATCTGACGACAGGGGATGCACTTCACGGATCCGAGCTCCACAAACGTAACAAGCGCTTTCTCATTGTTTGTGTTGGATGTAGTTGATTTGTTCGCCTTCAATTGCCCCACGGCAGTCGCTGTGATCATGCCAAGTACAATCACAGCAACAAGGATGAGCGTCTGCTTATTCATTTCTTCTACTCCTTGATCCATTGTAAGAGTTGAGAATCTTTGGGTACGGTCCCAATGCTTTTCACTTCGCCATCGATGACCAGCCCTGGTGTCATCATGATTCCATAGGAAATGATCTCCTTGAGGTCGGATATCTTGACGAGATGGAAATCAAGACCATGCTCTGTTTTCAACGCTTGCAGCCGTTGTTCGAGAACCTTGCACTTTGAACAGCCTGAGCCGAGAACTTTGATGTTTTTCATCATATTCTCCTATATCATTTCGCCGAAGAGCCATCCCGCTAGCACCGACAGCACCATAATGGTCAGGATGTATGCGGAGGCTTGTTTCTTTCCCATCACTTTGAACAGTACAATCATGCTCGGCAAACTCAACGCGTTACCTGTAAGAAACAGCGTCAGTGCCGGACCCCGTCCCATACCAAGTCCCATCAGCTTCTGAATGATTGGCACTTCGGTCAACGTAGCGAAATACATGAACGCTCCGAATGTTGAGGCGATAGCGTTAGAGAGAATTGTGTTCTGTCCAACAAACCCGGTCACGACCCCTTGCGGAACAACGACTTCAAAAATGCCGGCAATGAATACGCCAACGAAAAGATATGGGAGGATCTTCTTGGTCAGCTCCCACGTCTCGCGCAGCCACTCGAGATTGTGTTTTTTTTGGAATTTGAAGAACACAATACTCAACAGCGCTGCAATCATGGCAATGATAAGGACCGCCTTAAGCATTGAATCAATCAACAAACCAAATACCACCAGAATTGCAAGCTGGAGGAGAAAAAATAGGAAGATCTTCGTGTTTGAGTACGGCACGTCTCCTCCCAATCCGGCGGCGAATGTTCCGTTTGCATTCTTCCTGTCATGATCACGAAAGAGCACTGCCATAAAAAGCCCCGCGATCACTGAGATGATTATTGCCGCTATTAGCCTCCCCACGGCGAAATCCCAGCCAAGCACACCGCCAGTGAGAAGAATCGCCGTTATGTTGATGGCGGGACCTGCAAAGAGAAAGGCAACCGCAGGCCCGATACCAGCGCCACGTTTGTAAATACCTGTAAACAATGGAAGGATCGTACAGGAACAGACAGCAAGAATGCCACCAGAAACGCTGGCGATTGGATAGGCAATGTATTTCTTCGTCGTCGGACCAAGAAGTTGCATCACCGCATCTTTCTTCACGTACACAGCGATTGTTCCGGCGATGAAGAATGCGGGCACAAGACACGTAAGCACATGAAGCCTGGCGTATTCGTGCAGCAAAGTCAGTCCGGCAGCAATGGATTGAAGAACGATCGGCGCGTCGATGGGCGAGAAGTAGAATACCAGAAACACTGCCGACAACAACGCAAACTTCATCCACTCCTTCATGTCAGTTCACCTTCACGTACGCCGCAATGAGTTCCTTGATCTTCTCCACTGTCGGAACGCCGCCCTGCCATACCAGGCTCTCATCGATAATGAGTCCCGGTGTTCTCATCACCCCATACGAGGAGATGCCGTCGAGGTCAACGACTTTGTCCACTGTTGCCTGAACGCCCAATTTCTCGAGCGCTTCGATGGTTCTCCGTTCGAGAGTCTTGCAGTTCATACAGCCGGGTCCAAGTACTTTGATAGTCATTATCCAGTTCCTTTCTTGATTCAAAGCTGATAATTGAGGAATCAGCGCTTTGGTCTTGGAGTTTGTGTTTTGGAATTTCACCACTCATGCTTCTTCCAATGCTTCGGCTTTCTTTTCGACTTCCTGTCGCGCAATCGCCGTTGCGATATCGAGGATCTTGAAAATACGTTCATCGGCAACCTTGAAATTCACCCGCAACCCTTCTTTCCACGATTTCAAGATTCCCGCCTGAACCAGAATCTTCAGGTGGCGAGAGAGGTTTGATTGCTCCAGTTCCAAAGCCGGCGCGAGCTCGCAGTTGCAGCGAACATCTTTGCGAAGATACTCTATGATGCGAATACGATTCGGGTGAGCGAGTGCGATCAAAATATCGCCTTTCAAATCTGCTGAGGTTTTCATCATTTGTACCTTGGGTTATTAACTGTATGAGTATACACTCATATTGTGTGCCAGCAAGAATATGCCCTGATTGCCAACATTCTCTGAGAATCATGTAGCCAGGGTTATCAAAGGTTGGAAGGATGGTGTTAGGATGGTGTTAGGATTGAGAAAACCGATGAACGCGAATTATTCAGGAGGGAGATTATGCGTGACCAGAATTGTGTTGATCACCGTTGCTTACCATCCTTTCGCGCAACAAGCGTGTCATGTTCACGATGTCATTGAGAGTCATTTCTTGGCCGGCCTGCCGAATTTTTCATCACCAGAATCGAGTTTTTCAACACTTTCACGACTGACCTGGTAAAGCGCACGCAATTGGGACTCCCTTTAGGCAATGAGTGCTAAGGTACAATAGTTGTAGATATGCAACTGCTATGGAGGGATTTCATGAAACCGCGACGAGCGAGGCCATTGGTCTTCTGCTAATCCGATTGACATTGAGGTGTCATAGGATCGAAAACGACCTTGCTCATGCCACGAATTTGTCTGTACACGAGCTCCAATGTCTTCTCCAACTCTATCTCGAAAAGCCCTGTTGTGTCCGAAGGCTCACCGAGATCCTTGGCATCGGAGGAACATCAACTTCAAAACTTCTGCGCTCATTAGACCGAAAGGGATATCTGACTCGCAACCTTGATCCCGACGACCGCCGCAAGGAAACAGTGACTCTTACAGTGAGCGGCCTGCAAACCGTTAACAAGGGCTTAATGCTTGCCGAAGCGATTTCACAAAGACATCTTCAACACATCCCGCGAGAGCAAGTTGAGTGGCTCTTCCAGATACTTGAGCTTACTCTCTGCGGGCCCTCAATCGAGAGTATTCAAGCACTCAGCAGCGAACCCCTAAACCAGTAATCAAAGGAGACTCCAATGGAAACAAAGCTTACACGAAAAGATTTCATGAAGACGGGCGCGAAGTACGCCGCCGGCGTTGCCGTGGGGGCAGGCGCCATCAATCTTCTAACGCGGAACTCGATCAGCGCCAACACCCTGCTCACTCCCTGGCCCTGGCC
Source organism: Bacteroidota bacterium (assembly GCA_036397975.1). GTDB lineage: Bacteria > Bacteroidota > Ignavibacteria > UBA10030 > UBA6906 > SZUA-287. The sequence goes on along the minus strand of DASWHW010000046.1, from coordinate 3,174 downwards.
TTATCAAGCTCTTGACGTCGAAGCAGCTCGCATTCTCGGTCACGACTCATATTGGGAAGGGAAAGGCTGTTCGTACGGAGCGTTCCACGCAATCGCATCGATGTTACGCGGAGTGCTTCCCGACCCGTGGAATCAACTGCCTTCGGAAATAATGATCTATGGACATGGCGGTGGTGCAGGCTGGGGTGGAACATGCGGCGCAATCAATGGGCCGGCGGCTCTGATTTCGCTGGTGCTCTTAAAAGCGCGTTCCGATATTCTCATCAGTGATATGTATGGTTGGTACACTCAAACGATGTTTCCAACCGATATCAGCAATCAGTATGCGGTTAACCACATATTCACCGATAATCGATGCGACATCAGCCTTCCGCAGAATGAATCGGGCTCTCCGCTTTGCCATCCCTCGGTCACCGAGTGGTGCAAAGCCGCCAACTACACGGCCGATGCGCTGGAACGCAAAGAGCGCTGTGCGCGAATTACAGGCGATGTCGCGGCTTACGCTGTTCAGATTTTGAATGAAGAACTCATCGGTGCCTTCACGCCTCGATACGTTCCGCCGGGAATTATCGCAACTTGTATGAGTTGTCACAGTACAGGTTCAATGAACAAAGTTGCTGCGAAAATGGAGTGCACGCAGTGTCATGGCACAAATCCACATCCGACCTCGGTCGAACAGGTCGGCGGCGCTGCGGCGTCGTACAAGTTAGGACATAATTATCCGAACCCATTCAATCCTGCAACACAGATTGAATTCGCAATTCCCAAATCGGAAGCGGTAACCCTCGCGGTGTACGATGTGCACGGACGTCTCATCAAGAACCTTGTGAGCAATGAAACGTACGGGCAGGGCTCGTTCAAAGTTCAATGGGACGCCACAAATAACGCGGGGACGCGTGTGGCCAGCGGCATCTATTTTGCTCGATTCTCTGCCGGAACTTTCTCTGCAATCGAAAAAATGAACCTCGTTAAGTAAACTCGTCATTGACCGGCAACATAACGCCCTGAGATCGATTTACTCAGGGCGTTACATTTTTTGACTCACGACAGAAAATTCGGCTGGAGCCGGTTTGCCAGCCCCATCTTATACGCGTCTTTGATTCCCGGACGGGCAGAAAGAGGTTGCTACTCGTGCAGATTCACGTGGCTGGTTTCCCCCCTCTTCCGTGTATTGATTGTGTCGGAGAAAGACTTATCTTTTGTTTATGAGCCAAATCGCTACGGGTTATCTTCAGACAAGTACTTGTGGCATAACCATGATATATGACCGACAAGTTGGGCTTTTGGTATCCCTCGTGATGCTCATAGCCGCGCCTTTGTTTGCTCAGCCGGTAATCGTCAATGGCAACGTTCGCGACGTGTGGAGTCTCGTGGTCGTTGATTCAGCACGCATTGAGATCGTTAATGTTGCTGATCCCTTTGAGCAGTACATCACCTTTTCCGATGCCTCTGGCAACTGGTCGCAACCGATTATTACGGGCGTCGGAGAAACCGGTGGTCTACCGGATGCAGTTACGCTGCATCAGAACTATCCCAATCCCTTCAATCCATCCACGCTGCTTGAGTTCTCCATACCACAATCCGGCACAGCCACGCTGAGTGTCCATACAATTCTCGGTGAATTGCTTGATGAAAAGAGATTTTCGCTTACTGCCGGCGACTACAATATAGCATGGCACGGGAAGGGAGCTGCTGGAGTGTTGCTCTATTCAATAAGTTTTCAACAGATCAGACTCACAAGAAAGATGGTGCAACTCGAGGGAGGTGGAGTGGGTGGATTGGGAGTTGTCCAAACGCTTCCAGCAGGGAGATCAACAGCATCGCGTCCTTCGGTTGTTCTCTCGCAGTATAAAGTGACGGCCTCACGATTTGACTATGAGCCGGACTCAACAATAATTACGCTGGTGAGTGGCGTTCGCGCCGACTTTCTGCTGGAGACTGTGCACCGACGGGCTTTTCTCATCGATCTTCACAATGACGTCCTGGAAAAAGTCGTGGGTGGATATCAGCTTGGCCCTTTGCACGCGTTCAATCATTCCGATATACCGCGGTTTCGAACGGGAGGCGTGGACGCACAAATGCTTTCCTGCTGGGCGGATCCCAGCCAATTCCCAACGACTGCTTTTCAACGCACGATTGCGATGATGGATTCCTTCGCAGTCCAGATCGATAGAAATCCGACAACACTCGCTCAGGCAAGGACGGCCGATGAAGCGGATAGCATTGCAGCCACGGGTAGACTGGCCGGCATTCTTGCGGTGGAAGGTGGACATTCCATAGAAAACAGCCTTGACAAGCTCATTACTCTCTACAATCGCGGGGCGCGATACCTCACCATTACATGGAACAACAGCACAGCATGGGCGGTCGCTGCCGCCGATCCGCTCTCACAGACTGTTGGCCTCAGCCCGTTTGGATTTGAAGTGATCCATAAAATGGACTCCCTTGGCATGATCATCGACGTGTCGCATGTTGGCATCAAAACAATTGAAGATATTCTTGCGACGACGACGAACCCGATCATTGCGAGTCATTCAGGAGCCCGGGGGTTGCGAAATCACTACCGCAATTTGTTGGATAATCAGATTGTTGCGATCGCCCAAGGCGGAGGAGTTATCGGCGTTGTTTTCTACCCTCCATTCCTCTCGGCAAGTGGCACAGCGACAATTGACACTGTCATTCGACATATTGACTACGTCGTCAATCTTGTCGGCGTGGACCACGTTGCAATTGGCTCTGACTTCGACGGCATTGAAACAACACCCGTCGGTCTGGAGGATGTTTCTCGCTTTCCTAAACTCACAGCTGCCTTGTTACGCCATGGCTACACGCGTGAGGAAGTACGAAAAATCCTTGGTAAAAATTTCATGCGTGTATTTCGGGAGGTGACATCGAACAGACCGGGTTCCGGCGTTGCCGGTGTTCGTTAAGGTCGCCGAGGATTGGTTCGTGCCGGGCGGAAGAGAATATCGCGCCGCAATTATGCCTCACACCACCAGATTCCTGTCGAGGCTCCGATACTGTATCGCCTCGCTAATGTGTTCCGGCCGGATGTCGGTACTTCCCGCCATGTCAGCAATCGTTCTCCCTACCTTGAGGATACGATCATACGCACGTGCAGAAAGTCCAAGCTTGGTGATTGCCATCTTCAACAGCTCTTCGCCCGCGTCGTCC